>CAZHRR010000026.1:20265-22103 GCA_964534955.1 uncultured bacterium | reverse complement strand
CCTGCTCCCGACAAGTCAGGAGGGCGGGCAGGCAGGCGGGCATCCTGCGGAATGAAGGTTACTACTGATGAAGTAGTCGAGCAAGCTGCTTCTGCTTCTGCCACATATTTATTACTCCACCGCTTCCTAGCTCTTCCGCTTTTGCTTTTACCGCTCACCAGTTACCACTTACCACTCACCAGCCCCTCACTCCTATGCGCCACCGAACCTCTCTTGTCATTCGAGGCGAATTTCGTAAATTCCTCCCTGAAAGGTCACTACAGCAATGGATTTATCTACACTACGTGAGCAGTTTCAGGCGACGGATAGCCGCTTCAGCGAACTCCGGGGGTATCTTTGACCTCCTGGCATTGAACTCTACTTTAACCTCCCTCCAAAAGCAGTCAGCAGCGGAAGATTTCTGGAATGACTCAGTGTCTGCTCAAAAAGTCCTGCAGAAGATATCCATCTTGGAGAAAGAGATCACACTGTGGGAAACAGCCCAATCCACCCGGGATGACGTAGAGGCACATCTGGAACTCATTGAAGAGGAGGGAGCCACCGCAGGATCTCCGCAGGAAGCAGGGTCTTCTGGAGAGGATACCGCTAATCTCAAAGAGGCAGCTGATGAGTTGGAGAAGTTCACCAAGACCGTTGACGCTCTCGAATTGAGGCTGATGCTGAGCGGGAAAGATGACGATAATGACGCCATCCTTCAGATTCATCCCGGAGCCGGCGGAACTGAATCTCAGGATTGGACAGATATGCTCTACCGGATGTATATACGCTGGATTGAGCGTCAAGGATTCTCGTACGATGTCATTGATTTTCAGCCTGGCGAGGAAGCGGGCATCAAGGACGTTACCATCGAAGTGCAAGGGGAGTCGGCCTATGGTCTCCTGAAAGCAGAGATGGGTGTGCACCGCTTGGTACGTATCTCTCCATTTGACGCTTCCAGCCGCAGGCACACATCTTTTGCCAGCGTGTTTGTCTATCCGTCCGTGGATGAAGATATCGAAATTGAGATTAATCAGGACGACCTGAGAATTGATACTTACCGGGCCAGCGGCGCCGGGGGGCAGCATGTGAACAGGACGGACTCAGCCGTGCGGATCACCCACATCCCCACAGGGACAGTTGCACAGTGCCAGAATGAGCGGTCACAGCATAAGAATAAAGCCAATGCCCTGAAGATCCTCAAAGCCCGGCTCTATCAGCTGAAGCTGGAAGAACAGGCAGAAGCCCGGAAGGATCTGGAGGACCAGAAGATGGACATTGGGTTTGGGAGTCAGATCCGCTCCTACGTGTTTCAACCGTATACCATGGTAAAAGATCACCGGACGAAGGTGGAAGTGGGGGATGCTAAGCGAGTGCTGGATGGCGACCTGAATGGATTTATTAGGGCTTATCTGCTGCAGAAAGCAGGCAAGTTGAAAGTTAAAATGCGCTGATAGAATTTTGATAAAATCCAATTAAATTTGATAAGATTATGAAAGGGGTATAAAATGCATAACGAATTCACTTGTATCATGGAAAAGGACGATGATTGGTATATTGCATATTGTCCGGAAATTCCTGGAGCTAATGGACAGGGTCGTACACCTGAGGAATGTCGTAATAGTCTTTCTAATGTAATCGCACTCATTCTAAAAGACAAACGAGAAGGCAGTAATCATAATAGTCTTACACTTATTAGTGTGGATAACTATACATGATGTTTGTTTCTATAAAAGACTTAAATATTTATTTCCATTTCTATCCTACACAATATGAAACATTTTTTATGAGCCAATAAGAAATGATCACCCTCTCCTTAGTCCTCTCCCCTCGAGGGAGAGGAGTTCTCAGTTGGATGGTTC
>CAZHRR010000026.1:0-20165 GCA_964534955.1 uncultured bacterium | reverse complement strand
CATGCGGAGGTGACAGAAAGAAATGATTACCCTCTCCTTAGTCCTCTCCCCTCGAGGGAGAGGAGTTCTCAGTTGGATGGTTCCAAACTTTTTTGCTCAAAGGTTCTACTACAAGAATCAGAGGTTCAACTACCCAGACCTTCTCTCTGGGGATGCTCGCTTGATGGGTGGACTTGAGGTTCGCATGGAGAATTTACAGCTCAACCTTCTCCCCCTTGTATGGGGGAGAAAAAAAGAGGGGGTGAAATTAAAAGAAAAAAGAAGATAGGTTTAGCCAAAATCTTCAGAAAAAAACCGACCGATGCGGAATATTTACTGTGGGGTCACCTCAAGGGTAAACAGCTTGGAGGACATAAATTCAGACGGCAAGTACCGATTGGCGATTATATAGTTGATTTTGCCTGTTTTTCTAAAAAGGTCGTGGTTGAGGCAGATGGAGAAAGCCACGTCAATCAACAGAAAGAGGATCAAATAAGAGATGAGTGGTTTAGGTGTGAAGGATTTAAAGTACTTAGATTCTGGAATAGTGATGTCTTGGAAGACATAGATGGTGTTCTGTATGTTATTTGGAAAGCATGCGGAGGTGACAGAAAGAAATGATTACCCTCTCCTTAGTCCTCTCCCCTCGAAGGAGAGGAGTAAGATCCTTTGGAGAAGAGGGGGTGATATAATGTAGAGGTCTTTCAATTGAATAAACACTTTTTACTGAAACAAATAAAATTGCATCTTTAAGTGTATTCAAACTGTTACAAATTTTATTGCTGATAAGGAGATAAAAAAACATGGCGGCAGATAAGGAACAGAGCCTGGCACAGATCATTCAGTTTAGGAAGGAAAAGACGGCAAAGCTGCGTGAGATGGGTATCAATCCCTATCCCTACGTTTATGACCGGACACACCGTTCCACAGAGATTATTGAAAGCTACGATAAGTTGGAGGGGAAAACGGTCTCTGCGGCAGGACGTATCGTTTCTCTCCGCCGCATGGGGAAAGCGGCGTTTTTTCACATCCAGGATGATACCGGCAAAATTCAGGGGTATATCAAGAGAGACATCGTGGGTAAGGAAAATTATGATGTGTTCAAGCTCCTCGATATTGGCGACATTGTTGGAGTTAAAGGTAAAATTTTCACTACGAAGACCGGCGAAATTTCAATAGAGGTAACGGAACTGACTGTTTTGGCGAAGAGCATCCTCCCACTCCCCGGGAGTAAGGAGAAGGAGGGGGAAACTTTCCACGCATTCGCCGATAAGGAGCAGCGTTATCGCCAGCGGCATCTCGACCTTGTTGTGAACCCGGAGGTGCGGGAGGTTTTCCGCAAGCGGGCAAAGATTATTTCCGCTGCCCGGTCATTCCTGGATCAGCACGGTTTCCTCGAGGTGGAGACACCTGTGCTGCAGCCCCTCTATGGGGGAGCTTTTGCACGTCCTTTTACGACACAGCATCACGCTCTCGACAGTGAGCTCTATCTCCGCATTGCAGATGAGCTATACCTAAAGCGTCTCATCATCGGCGGCTTCGACCGCGTGTACGAGATGGCCAAGGACTTTCGCAACGAGGGTATGGACAAGACACACAATCCTGAATTTACCATGCTGGAATATTACGCCGCCTATGTAGACTACAATTATCTCATGGACTTCACAGAAAAGCTTATACGTGAAATGGCAGATGCCGCAGGTGTCAAGACTGTCGAAATCCAAGGTGATAAGATTGATCTTTCCCAGCCGTACCGCCGAGCTGGCTACGTGGATCTTCTCGAGGAAGCGACGGGAGAGAAGATTAGCTTGTCTGATGCGGATAAGCTCCGGGATTTGTGTAAGAAACACGGAATCGAAGTTGAAAAGGATACTCACATCGGTGCTCTCCTTGAACTGCTCATGAAGAATCTGGTGGAACCTAATCTGCTGGAGCCAACTTTTATAATTGATTACCCTAAAGCCATATCACCCCTTGCCAAGCTGAAACGGGATGACGATTCGGGAGAAATTGTTGAGCGGTTCGAGCTTTTTATTGGCGGTAGAGAGCTTGCCAATTCGTTTACTGAGCTTACCGATCCCGTGGACCAGCGGGAGCGGCTCATGGCGCAGGCTGAGCTCCGTAAGCAAGGCGATGAAGAGGCACAGACTTTTGATGAAGATTTTGTCAAGGCTGTAGAAGTTGGAATGCCGCCCACCGGCGGAGTGGGTCTCGGAATCGATCGTCTGGTGATGCTGCTGACCGGCCAAACTTCCATTCGAGATGTACTTCTTTTTCCAGCCATGCGGTCACTCCCTGGTGATGATTAATCATGGGGCCTCTTACGCTCATTGCCGCTCGGCACCTCCGTTCCAAACATAAATTCAGCTTTACCTCATTCATCAGCTACTTAGCCGTGGCTGGATTGGCTATCGGCGTCGCGGTTTTGATTCTGACGCTGGCTGTCCTCGATGGCTTCGAGAGCGAGATTGAGCAGAAGATCATCGGCTTCGATGGCCATATCCGAATTCGTGGGTATTTCGACCGCAGCTTACCAGAGAATGACAGTCAACTCGACGCTATCTTGAACGACATTAGCGATATTACCGCCAGCAAGCCGTACATCAGTCAGTCAGCCATGGTCCGCGCTGGGGGGGAGACGCAGGGTGTCATGGTGGAAGGTGTGCCATCGTCCGGAATCGAGAAGATTATCGCTACGCCTGAGTTTATAGTGGAAGGAGAATTCGATCTGAGCGGCGAGGATGGTATAGTGATGGGAGCAGCTTTGGCTAAGCGATTAGATGTGAGTGTAGGCAAGACTGTCACCCTGTTGGATATGGCGAATTTAAGCAGACCTGGCAGACCGCCGGGAATCCGTCAATTTCGAGTGACAGGTATCTACGATACGGGATTGAAAGATTACGATGAGATTGTGGTTTATACTTCACTGTCTGATGCTCAAGCGCTGTTCCGAATGCCAGCTCAGATCTCCGGGCGGATACTCCGGCTGAAAGATGTCAGTTATACAGAATCTGTAGCGGCAGAAATTTCTTCGGGAGGAGTGCTTTACATTCCAGAGACATGGCTGGAGAGGCACAGCAGGCTCTTTGCCTGGCTGCAGTCGCAAAAACGGCCTATGACCATTGTTTTCGGACTCATTGCCCTGGTAGCCATCTTCAATATTTCTTCCGCCCTCACTATGATCGTAATGGAGAAGAATCGGGATATCGGCGTATTGAGGGCTGTCGGTTTTTCCCGTCGAAAGATTTCCAGCCTTTTCGTTATGGAGGGTGGACTGGTCGGTCTGGTAGGTGTTGGACTGGGAATCTGCCTGGCTCTTGTTGTCGGTTACCTGCAGATTCATTACGGTTTCTTTAAAATTCCCACTGAAATATATTTTATGTCGCAACTTGCGGTGGAATTTCATCCCGTACAATTTATCACAGTAGGGCTCTTTGGATTCCTGCTGGCTCTTGTGGCAACGGTCTATCCGGCGTGGAAGGCGTCAGGTGTCCAGCCGGCGGAGGCAGTGCGGTACGAATGAAAAATCTGACGATAGGTTTGGGCCGCCGGTTTCTTGTATCGCGTAAACGGGTCGGTTTTGTCTCGTGGAGCGCCATTATGGCTATGCTCGGAGTTGCGGTGGGATGCTTTGCTGTTCTTGCTGCTATTGCCGTTCTGAATGGCTTCACGAACGAATTGGTAGAGCGGGTCTCCGGCTTTGAGAGTGATTTACGTATTGCGGATATGTCGCTCGATGCAGAGCTTCAGGATGATATCAGGTCAGCAGTGGCTTCCACACCGGAAGTGGAAAATACATCGTTCTATCTGGAGCGGAAGGGAATTGTCGTGAGGGACGATAATCGGCAGCTTGTGAGCTTGAAGGCGGTGGTGCCGGAAATGCTGGGCTCGGTCTATCGCCTTTACATGGAATCTGAGTTGGAACGTCCTCTGGAGAAAGCAGGTATTGTGATGGGTTCGGAATTAGCGGCAAGATTGCAGGTCAGGACGGGTGATAGACTGCGTTTGGTCAGTCCTACCAGCGGTCAATTAGCGCTGGGTTTTCCTACATGGGGGGATGTGGAAGTTCAAGGCATCTTCAGGACAGGTATTCCCATCTTCGATGACCAAGTCTGTTTCATCCCGCTGGAGATGGGCAGGCAATTGTTCTTGACTGGAGCAGCAGTTGATGGCGTAGATTTCCGGCTTCGAGGTGACACGGATACGAAAGTGGCTGCAGAAAAACTATCGGCATCACTGCCCATGGGAGTGACCCTTTCAAGCTGGCGGAAACAGCACGGCGTTCTGTTCTCTGCCATGGAACTGGAGAAGCTTGTGGGTACAATTGTTCTGAGCCTTATCATTATTGTCGCTTCTTTCGGAATTGCCTCTACACTCATCATGCTTATCTTGGAAAAAGTGCGTGAACTCGGAATCCTTCGAGCCATGGGAGCGTCAAGGAGAAAGGTGGGCCGCATCTTTGCTTTTCAGGGTATATTGATCGGTGGGATAGGTGCAGCAGCCGGTCTGATAACCGGTGTTGCATTTGTTTTGGCGCAAATGAAGTGGGAATTCCTTAAGCTTTCTGAAACCATTTATTTGGTGCCGGCAGTGCCAATGTCTCTTACAACGGGAGATGTCGTGGTATTAATGTCTGTTGCCGGGGCTGTCATAAGTTTGGCATCAGTTTATCCCGCTCGTGTGGCGAGCCGGTTAAATCCTACACAAGCCATACAGTTCGAGAAATGATTTTGCAGGCAGACCATATCAGTAAAGGATACGCTACCGCGAACGGGCGTTTGGAGGTGCTGCGTGACATCAGCCTCAGCGTAAAGTACGGTGAGATTGTAACTGTCATGGGACCTTCCGGTTGCGGGAAGTCTACGCTTCTGAACGTTTTGGGAACACTCGATCGTCCTGACGGCGGCACACTTACTATTAATGAAAAGGATGTCTCCAAGCTTGGAGATAGAGCCTTATCGAGATTACGCAACAAGACTATCGGCTTCATCTTCCAGTTCCATCATTTGCTGCCGGAATTTACTGTTCTTGAGAACCTGATGATCCCTCTGATGCTGGCAGGCCAGGATGTGATGAAAGCTCACAATATATCTGAGGAGTGGCTGCGACGGTTGGGTTTATGGGATAGACAGGATCACAGACCCGCTTCAATATCAGGAGGTGAACGACAGAGGGTGGCGGTATTACGGGCGCTGGTGAATAGTCCCAAGCTGGTGTTGGCAGATGAACCTACAGGGAACCTGGATGTTACAGCAGGAGAACATCTGATGCAGATCATCAGTGAGCTGGTGTCAGAGGAAGGGTGCGGTTTTGTTATCGCGACTCATAATCCGCGTGTGGGTGAAATTGCTGACCGAACCCTATTTTTGAGTGAAGGTATCCTTACTTCTTCGGAAAAGTAAGTTGCTATGAGAAAGAGACCTCGGTAAATTACTGCAAGCTCGAGTTACTATATGAAAGAGAATTTCTCAAAACGAGTCCAGACAATCATGAAGTTTGCCAAGGAAGAGGCAATCCAGTTGGGCCACAGCTATGTCGGTTCAGAACATCTCATGCTGGGGATTATTCGAGAAGGATCAGGTAAAGCCATACAGCTTCTCGAGCAGCTTAGGTGTGATCTGGAAGAGATGCGTGTCATGATAGAAGATATGGTGAAACCTTCCGGTGGTACCATGACGCTGGGTCATTTGCCTCTTACTCGCAGAGCTGAAAGAATTCTTAGGAATACATTTATCGAAGCATCAAATCTCGGCTCTTCCCATGCGGAAGATTTTCATCTTTTGTTGGCAATATTGCAGGAGAAAGAAGGTGTTGCCTACGAAGTACTGAGTGCCTATGAAGTGGATTACGAAGCCGTTTTCGAGCTGTTGAAACAGGAAGATGTTCTTTCCGAGGAGAAGAAGAAACCAGTTTCGAATTCTAAATCCACAACCCCTGCTCTTGATCATTTCAGTCGTGATATTACTGAGTTGGCTCGACAAAATAAATTGGATCCCGTCGTTGGACGAGTAGATGAAATAGAGCGAGTAGCACAGATTCTCTGCAGGAGAAAGAAAAACAATCCGGTCCTGATTGGAGAACCCGGAGTAGGGAAGACAGCAATAGCTGAAGGATTGGCTCAGCGTGTGGTAGAAAAAGCCGTTCCTCGTCTGCTTCATAATAAACGGATTGTCGCCCTTGACTTAGCATCTTTAGTGGCTGGAACCAAATATCGAGGGCAGTTTGAGGAACGAATCAAAGCAATAATGAACGAACTTGAATCCCACAATGATATTATCCTTTTTGTGGATGAGCTGCATACATTGGTGGGTGCCGGGAGCGCTTCGGGTTCCTTGGATGCCTCCAACATGTTTAAACCGGCTCTTTCTCGTGGAGAGATACACTGTATTGGTTCTACAACGATGGAAGAGTATCGCAAATATATCGAGAAGGATGGTGCGTTAGAGCGGCGATTCCAGAGGATTATCGTTTCGCCTCCGACACAGGATGAATCGATTGCGATTTTGGAGGGCCTTCAGCCCCGATATGAGGTTCATCATAATGTTCGTTATGATAAAGAAGCGATTCGTTCCTGCGTGGAGTTGAGCCACCGTTACATTTCAGATAGGTATCTTCCTGATAAAGCCATTGATGTTTTGGATGAGGCAGGTGCACGGATGCATCTTTTAAACCTCCACGTTCCGGACAAAATCGTCGAACTGGAGCTGGAAATTGAACAAGTGCGGGCAGAGAAAGAGACGGTAGTATCAAATCAGAAATTTGAAGAAGCTGCCAGTCTCCGTGACCGTGAAAGAAATCTGTTGCACAAGCTTAAAGTTGCACAGAGGGAGTGGGCTAAGCGAGAATCGGAGAGTGCAGTTAGAATTTCAAAGGATGATATCGCCGATGTTGTCTCCACAATGACTGGCATTCCCATTACCAAAGTGGCTCAGAATGAGTCTCAGAAACTGCTCAAAATGGCTCAGCAGTTGATGAAGCATATCATAGGTCAGGATACTGCTATCGAAACCCTGACACGAGCCATTCAGAGAGCACGTGCAGGATTGAAAAATCCAATGAGACCTATTGGTGCCTTTCTGATCCTGGGACCGACTGGTGTAGGTAAAACCGAAACGGCTAAAGTTTTAGCTCGTCACCTCTTCTCTCAGGAGGATGCTCTTGTCAAGATAGATATGTCGGAATATATGGAGCGATTCTCAGCTTCCCGGCTCATTGGTGCCCCGCCTGGTTATGTAGGGTATGAGGAAGGTGGTGAACTGACAGAACGGGTGAGACGTAAACCATATTCAGTGGTTTTATTTGATGAAATGGAGAAAGCCCATCATGATGTTTATAATATCCTTCTCCAGGTTCTTGATGAAGGCGTCATCACGGACAGCATGGGCAGAAAAGTCGATTTCCGGAATACCATCATTATTATGACCTCGAATCTGGGAACAAAGGGCATTGGGAAGCTGCATACTTATGGTTTTAGCGAAGGCTCCTCAGTTTCGGATTATGATTCTATGAAGGAAAGTGTCATGGATCGTGTTAAGGAGAACTTCAAACCGGAATTCCTAAACCGTCTGGATGAGGTTCTTGTGTTTGATACTCTTTCGACTGACAGCGTTAGAAAAATTATTGATCTTCAATTAAAAGATTTGATTTCAAATTTAGCTGAGAAAGCGATGTCACTTACTCTTACCAAACGTGCAAAGGACCTCCTCATTGAAAAGGGGTACAGTTTGGAATATGGAGTTCGGCCCCTAAGACGAGAAATTCAGAAATCTATCGAAAGTCCACTTTCTGAAAAGATACTGGAAGGTAAGTATGAAGAAGGCGATACCATCCGGGTTGATGCTAAAACCGGTGAGATGGTCTTTCGACGTTCACAGAAAAAGACTAGTGAGCAAGAGAAATCAAGTTTAAAAGTCAAGAAAAAGTCTGACAAGAAGACTTAGCCCTTCCGTCGGATTTTTTTATTCTCTGCCATATCTACATTATTCTTCCTATGGTATGGTTATTGCAGCTGAAAGCCTGAAATAGCACCATATTCTACATTAATGAAGTAATTGATTTGGAGGTATTGAACAATGACTAAAATTATTGGAATTGATCTGGGGACAACCAACTCCTGCCTGTCCATCATGGAGGGTGGAGAGGCGAAAATAGTCCAGACTCCGGAGGGCGGTCGCACACTTCCTTCAGTTGTCGCTTTTTCTAACGATGGTGACCGGATGATCGGTCAGCCGGCCAAGCGACAGGCTGTTACTAACCCGCAAAATACTGTGTTCTCTATCAAGAGATTTATGGGCCGGGAATACGATGAAGTCGGGACAGAAGTGAGTGAAGTACCCTTTCAGGTAAAAGCCGGAAAAGGAGGCGGTGTCGTGGTTCAAGCTGCTGATAAATCATATACTCCTCCTGAGATCGGCGCCATGATTCTCCAAAAACTAAGGCAGATGGCTGAAGATTATCTTGGGCAGTCCGTGCAGGAGGCCGTTATTACTGTTCCGGCATACTTTAATGATTCTCAGCGGCAGGCTACTAAAGACGCTGGGAAAATAGCCGGTTTGACAGTCCGCCGGATCATCAATGAACCGACGGCAGCCGCTCTCGCTTATGGTCTTGATAAGAAAAAGGATCAAAAAGTAGCTGTCTTCGATTTAGGTGGTGGGACCTTTGATATTTCTATCCTTGACATCATGGAAATTGATGGTGAAAAGTCAATTGAGGTAAATGCATCTAATGGAGATGGACATCTTGGTGGAGATGATTTTGACCAACGTGTAGTAGATTGGATTGCAGATGAGTTTAAGAAATCTGACGGTATCGATCTCAAGGAAGATCCCATGGCACTGCAGAGACTGCGGGAAGCTGCAGAAAATGCCAAGAAAGAGCTATCCACCTCTACGAAAACAGATATCAACCTGCCGTTCATTACTGCCGACAATACAGGTCCTAAGCACCTGAATCTTACTCTATCCAGGGCGGATTTTGAGAATATTATCGATGATCTGCTCGAACGCACAAAAGAGCCCTGCCAAAAGGCACTGAAAGATTCTGGTCTCAAACCTGGTGATGTTGATGAAGTGATTCTCGTTGGTGGTTCTACGAGAATTCCTAAAGTACAGGAAATAGTGAAAAAGATTTTTGGCAAAGAACCTCACAAAGGTGTAAACCCAGATGAGGTAGTAGCGATGGGCGCTGGTATTCAGGGGGGTATACTGGGTGGTGATGTGGAAGACGTTCTTCTCCTGGACGTAACACCACTTTCTCTTGGCATTGAGACACTTGGCGGTGTTGCAACAAATCTCATCGAGCGGAATACCACTATTCCGACTAAGAAAAGCCAGATATTCTCAACCGCTGCAGATAATCAAACTTCTGTTGAGATTCATGTGCTGCAGGGTGAGCGTGAAATGGCAGTTTACAATAAAACCATCGGTCGCTTCCATCTAGAAGGGATTCCTCCTTCACCAAGAGGCATTCCTCAGATAGAGGTCACTTTTGACATTGATGCCAACGGAATTCTGAACGTGTCTGCCAAAGACAAGGCCACAGGAAAGGAGCAGTCCATTCGAATTGAAGCTTCCAGCGGTCTCTCCGAGGAGGAAGTGGATAAGATGGTAGATGATGCCAAGAAGCATGAGGCTGAGGATAAGAAAAAGCGCGAGGAAGTGGATCTGCGGAATCAAGCTGACCAACTCATTTATCAGACTGAGAAGAACCTCGAAGAGTTCAAAGATAAGTTGAGCGACGAGGATCGAAAGGGTCTGGATGATGCTGTAGAAAAACTGAAGAAATCCAAGGAAGGTTCTAATGTTGATGACATTCGCTCTTCGCTGGATGAGCTCAATAAGAAATGGAACGACGTAGCCAGTAAGATGTATGCTAGCGCTAAAGAACAGGAACCTGAAGAGACTACCGAAGCTCCTGGGCAAAAGAAGAAAGAAACCGGAGATGACGAGATTGAGGATGCTGACTTTGAGGTAGTTGACTGATTTTCCTAAGACATCGTTGAAAATAAAAAAGGTGGAGTTTCTCCTCCTTTTTTGTATTTGGAACTTCCCTACATTATATTTGTATCTTCACTTAGATGACAAAACGAAGAAAAGCAATCTTAATTCTGGTCACAACCCTGATTCTTCTGGGTGGAGGGATCTTATATTTACTTCTAAGTCCTGGAGCATGGTCAAGGTATCTTGTAGAATACACCAATGAGAATCTATTGGAGCCTAACGATTGGTCTCTCTCTCTGGTGGAAATTGGGGGAAAACTAACCTCAGATATAACGCTCAATAGCGTCTATCTACGGAGCGGGGATGGCTCTGTAGTCATATTTTGTGAAGATGCCATGCTGAACCTCAATCTGAGTAAAATTCTTTCTGGAAGCTGGGGAATTGATGAACTTGCGTTTGAAAATGCTATTGTAACCGTCAGAAGTAGCGATGAAGAATCAATTATAAATCTCACCTTCGTTGGTGATCTTGTAGAGAATTATTTTTCTATTAGTACCCTGAGGATGTCAAGTGCGACGCTAAATGTAATAGATCAATCTCAGGAGCCATTCCAAGAAGCGCTTTATACAGTTGATCTTGCAGGTGCAGTCACTTCTGTTGATGAAGCTCTTCAACTAGAACTATGGGATCTGCATATTTCTGAACTATCCAGTGGTGAGAAAGTCCGCCTGGAAACTGGGAAAGTTAGTGTCGGTCCCACTTTTGTGGAGGGAGAAGGACTGAATATCCATTGGGGTGATGATAGGTTTGTCCTATCTGGTAAAATGGATATATCACCCAAGAAACAGATCGAAGCTGAACTCTTGATAAACAATCTCCATACTTCCAGGCTTGAAGCGTACAGACTGGACGAATTTTTTGTTACGGATCGTATTAATCTTAAAGTGGATGTTTCAACTGACTTTGTTTCCGGGTCTGCTGCAGCAATAATATACGATTCCTACAGTAACAGGCTTCTGGCAAGAGCAGACGTTGCTGGAGAAATAGCTGCTGATTCTTACATACTTGAGAAAGCTCAGTTCGAGTTAAGTAAAACGCGTTTTGATGGAAAAGGCAGTTTTTCCAAGGAAGGACAGCTCAAACTTGATCTTGAGATCAGCAACCTCAATCTGGAAGACATCTTGTTTATCGGGCAGCAAACGGAGTTAAAGGGTCAAGTAGAGCTTGTTGCATCGCTAGATGATTTCGTGCCGGAAGAGGTCGAAGTATTACTGAATCTGAGGAACGCTGAACCGGGTCAACGGGGATATGTAGCCGCAGAAGGTAGTTTCAAATATCGAGATGATCGCGTAGAGATAGAAGATTCTCTCCGTTTCGATTTCGATTACGGTTCCATAACTGCTTCTGGAAGGTTGAATCTCGCTAATGAACAAATGGCTGTTTCGCTTACAGCACGTCAAGGTAATTTATCTGCCCTGGCTTCTGTTTTGGAGATTGGAGAAATTGCCGGTCGTGTAAGAGGTACACTTGAAGCCAGCGGGTATTTACGTGATCCATCTCTATCAGGTTTCTTGAATTTCGAGAATGTCGTTACTCCTGATGCAGACTTAGAATCGTTTACGGCATCCTTTCTTGTAAATTCCATAATTTCCCAGCCTTATGGTCAGTTTCGTGCAGTGGCTTCCACTGGTCACATGCGTGATTTCCCACTGAATGATGCAGAATTTGATGTTTTTTTCAGGGGAGATTCAATACTGGTCTCGAAAGCAAAGCTTCAGAATGAAGATTACACTTTCCAAGCTTCTGGCCAGTTGATTAGAGATGAAAAGGTGGTCATTGATCAGATGCAGTTCTCGTTTGCTGATGAGATGGTCACGAACGGGAACCAGATAGTATTCCAGCGCCAGGATGATCACATTGAGTTGGAACCTGCCGAATTTAGGCTGAATGATGGTCGAGCTGAAATTGCATTTGTGATGGAAAATGACCAGGTAGTTGATGCTTCACTTTCCATCGTGAATCTTGATCTGGAGGGCCTTGCAAATGCCCTAAATCAGCAGCTGCCAATTGTAGGAGATCTATTCGCGGAAGTTGCGCTTACGTCCAGAGATGACAAGATTGAATCAGCGGGGGTTATCGAAATTAAGGATGGCAGATTGGGTAATACCTCTTTTGATAATTTCACTTTTGCGTCTGACCTGAAGGATAATCTGTTAAGAATAAAGGAACTGAAGATCGAGAATGAACAGCAGGGGGGCTTGATACTATATGGTTCAGCTGATGTTCGTTCCACTAACGTGGGACGGCTGCCATTTGAAATAGATCCGAATGGAGATATCACGTTCTCCGGTGAGTTTAAGAATTTTCAACTTAACCTTCTGGAAGAATACTTGGAGGAAGATATCTCCATTGAAGGTTCTTTGACCGGAAGCCTTGCTATAAGCGGAACAGGAAACGATCCTGAAATTGTTTACGCTTTCGAGATTATCTCACCTCGTTATGACAGAATTAATGCCCAGACAATTTCCGGATCGGGCCGCTATACTGATTACCGTCTCTATTTTGAGAATCTCATAGCTTACACTAAGAGTGGCTATTATTCTGGAGGAGGTTATCTTCCTATCGATTTATCATTGAGCAGGGTTGGTAGCTACAGGTGGTTGGGAAATGATCCCATTGCAATGCAGTTTTCAGCGGTCACTCCCAATCTAGAGATTCTGACACCTTATTTAGCGGATTTGGACTCTGTGACAGGTGATATTGAATTTGAACTGGAAATTGTTGGTACACCGGCACATCCAGTACGTAATGGAAAGGTTGTAATAAAAGATGGTACTGTCCATGCTTTGATGCTCGATCGACCTATTCGAGGAGTAAATGGTAGTGCCATTCTGAAGGAGAATAAATTCATTGTGGAGAGTCTGGTAGCAGAAAGCCGCCTTCCATCTGATGCTACCTGGAGTGGACGGATGAAGAAAGCCATCAGCTCAAGAAAAAATGCAAAGGATGTTTCCAAACCTAACATTCGTATCTCAGGAAGCATGGATCTTGAGGAATTCTTTTGGCCGAACCTTGCTTTTCTCGTGACAGGAAAAGATGTCTACATACGCACACTGCTTGGGGAAATAGAAGGTGTGGCTGACCTCAATCTTTCCATTATTGGAAAAGATACTGTGTCATTCGCTGGAGATATCATACCTAGTGAAGCAGTACTTCGTATGGAATTTGTAGAAGATCCATACGGTGAGACTTTACCAGAAGGAGAGACAATTAGTCATTATAAGCTTCACTTCCCTATGGAAAACGGGAATGTCTTTCTCGAAAACAGTCAAATGGATGCTGAGTTTGAAGGTACAATGTCTCTCTATAAACTTGGAAACGGTCCCTACCGGTACTCAGGCGAGGTAAATGTCAAGAAAGGAAAATTCTACTACTTTTCCGATGTTTTCGACATTGAGAGTGGGCACATTACGTTCGATCCGTCAGAATTTAATCCGCTGTTAGACATCGTTGCGACTACAGATATTTCTGACATACATATAGATGTATTGGTATCCGGTAGGCTGGATGAACCTGAAATTGTTCTACAAGCAAGTGATGAAGAGGGCTTCTACAGTCAGGGAGATTTGTTGGAGCTTCTTACGATTCAACGAAGACTTGAAGGTGGAGGTCCAACCGGTGACGGTTTAGCTGATCAGTCATTTTACATTTTTGGAAAGCTTCTTGAGAGCGAACTGGAAAGAAACCTTATCCGTACTACACCCTTGGATGAGTTTGAAATCGAGGGCTCTGAATCGCTCATGGGAAACGCCGATGAAGATCTGTCAGTAAAGGTCGGAACCCAGATGACTGACAACGTCTATCTAAGTTACAAACAAAGTCTATCTTTTTCAGAACCATATGAGGTTGGAGTAGAATATAAGCTTACTCCCAACGTCTCTTTCGTCATCAATTATGATGAGGAAGGTCAGATTCAGGTTAAATATCGCCTGAAACGGCAATTCTAATTTGCGACTGAGACAGGCATTTATTGTTCTATTTTGTCTTCTGTGTATCCCACAGGTATATTCTCAAATCAAGGATCAACATTACTATGTAAGCTCCGTTTTTTTTGAAGGTAATCAATCATATTCAGACCGTAAGCTTCAGAAAATCATTCGGTTGAAGGAGCCATTCCTCTTCAAATATTCTGAATTCAACCGCAGATCCCTGAAACTGGATGCTATTACCCTGAAAAATTTTTACGCATCTGAAGGTTATCTATCTGCAGAAGTGAGTGAGACGTTCAAAGTTGTGGGAGAGGATAGAGTGGGCATCTACTTCGAGATTAAAGAAGGAGTTCAATCCATCCTTAAGTCGTTCACTATTGAGGGTAATGAAGCTCTATCGGAAAAGAAAATCATGCGGTATTTAAGTCTTAAGACAGACGCACCTTTTAATCAGATTAAAATCCGCCAGAGCATCCTGGAACTCCAAAGGGAATACCAAAAGATCGGAAAGCTTCTTGTACAGATCGATGAATCTTATTCACCGGGAGATGAAATAGATCTCGTACTGAGAATTCTGGAAGGTCCTACTGTCAGAATCAGCGAGGTTATTATCGATGGGTTGTTGAATCTTGATACCACTTTTGTAGAGAGAGAACTCGTATTCCAACCAGGTATGGTTTATAATATTGATCTAATAGAATTGTCTCAGCAGAGAATATTCGAGACAGGGCTCTTTTCCATTGTGAATATTTATCCCATAGCCAGCGACAAGGGAGATGAATGGGCTAACGTTCGAATAGAAATCAAGGAGTTCACCCAACGCGAATTTCTTTCTGACGGGGGATATTATCTTGTTCAATCCCGAAGCGAAGGGGCTGAGCCGGTACCTGGCCTTGGTATCTCAGGTGAGTTGCGTGATCGAAGTCTCTTTGGATCAGGGATGAAGGCAGGGTTAAAGGCAAGTATCGAAAGTCCAATTCGTGAAGTGAGCAGACTGCTTCAGGATAACATATACGGAATAGAACTGAATTTATCCCAGATGTGGCTTTTCGGATTACGCATTCCTACTAACCTGCGATTATACTACAAGCACGGTGCGGAATTAACCAAGACCCATGAGGTACTTGACTGGATGGGGGCAGATCTCACATTTGAGAAGAAATATTCTCGTAAATCCACTTTACGCGGTGGTTTGCGCTGGATTAACGTACTCACCGGTGCTACAAGTGAAATAGAGGATGAGCAGGAGAGTGGATTCCGGATTTATTACCGCTACCGAAATACCGATAATCCACTTTACCCAACCAGGGGAACTTATTTCTCCATTCAACCTTGGTTGGTAGGCTCATTTCTCGGCGGGACTCGTGACTATTATAGGGTAGAGCTGGATTACAGACGATATTATTCGAATCGTTCAAAGTGGGTTCTTGCCGTGCGTACGAAACTAGGAAGAATGGACCGATTAACTTCCGATTCAGAAGAGATTCCCAATCTCGACCTTTTTTATTTGGGTGGTAGTACCAGTATGAGGGGTTGGGAGGATGGACTGTTCCATGAGTCAGCAGATAAAATTGCTGAAGGGGGTATCATCAAATTGCTCGTAAATTGTGAGTTGAGGATTCCACTTAGAGGAATATTCAGTATGAATATTTTTGCTGATGGTGGTATTTTAGCTGAGAGCACATCAGACTTTCAACATCAGTGGGAAGAGTGGTTCATAGGGAATGGATGGGATGCAGGGCTGGAATTGAGCATTGCCACTCCACTTGGACCTGTGCGAATCTCGTACGCAGTACCTTTGAATCAAGTAAAAGAACCCCTCTTCAGCCTTGGACTTATGAACGCTTTCTAAGGATTGGTTTTGGAACTTTAGGTAACTTGATTCGTTGAGAGGAAAACTGTTGTAAATTAGTTATTGATGAGGGGGGTGGATCATGATAAATTTCCTCCCATTTTATTTGAAAGGTTAGAAAGATGATTAAGCAAATATTTGCAATTATTTCGATGATACTACTAATTAGCTGTGGAGGAGAATCAGACTCTTCAGCTAAGGACTCTGAGCTCACAAATGGTAAGAGCGGTGAATCGTCTGACAAAAAAATGAAGGTAAGAGTTCGTTCTGATGAGGCTGTCAAGAATATACCGGATGTATCGTCACTCGAAGAGTACGAAATAACTGCTGAAAACTATCTCTCTCAAGCTGAACAGTTGAGAGATCACCGGAAGTATCTGGACGCTATTAAGAAATTGGAACTCTTACTTGAAGCGTTTCCAGATTCTCCCGAAGCTCCCGATGCGCAAGTACTTATTGCTCAGATCTATATGGGATATCAGAATGATTTTTCCTCTTCTGTCAGGGAATTTCGGGAGGTCGTTACCAAATATCCCAAGTCTAATCAAGCTAAAAATGCCCAGTTCATGATAGGCTACATTTATGCCAATCATCTCGGTGATAAAAATATGGCTCGCATAGAATTTCAGAAATTCATCGACCTATACAGTGGTGAAGTGGAAGAGTATTTTCTCGAATCAGCTAGAGCTGAATTGAGAAGTCTCGAAGAGGGTGCACCTGCCTTGCAAGTTGACTCAGAATAGTTTGATTTTAGTCATCTCTACTCAGGTACATAATGACTGAATTCAATCTTACCGAGTTAAACGAAAAGATCACGAAGGAGTCTGCCTTTGTCCAGCTTTTGTTGGGAGGTATCGAACAGGTAATCGTTGGACAGAAGGAAATCATTAATAAAATTCTTATAGGACTGCTTTCTAATGGTCACATCCTGCTGGAAGGTGTGCCCGGTCTTGCCAAAACCACGCTGGTAAGAGTTGTAGCCCAGTTAATTGAAACGAAGTTTCAGCGGATTCAGTTTACACCTGATATGTTGCCGGCAGATTTACTGGGAACACTTATCTATAATCAGCAGGATGGTGAATTCGAGACTAAGAAGGGCCCGATCTTTGCAAATATTATCCTGGCGGATGAAATCAACCGTTCTCCAGCTAAAGTGCAGAGTGCCCTGCTCGAAGCCATGCAGGAACGGCAAGTAACAATCCACGAGACTACCTTTCCGCTTGATGATCCTTTCCTGGTACTCGCCACACAGAACCCAATTGAACAGGAGGGAACGTATCCTCTTCCTGAGGCTCAAGTGGACCGGTTTATGCTGAAGTTAAAAGTTGATTATCCCACAGACGATGAAGAGATGCAGATTCTCAAGAGGATGGGAACCTCCAATGGAGACATTTCGCTGAAACCTGTGGTGAATCCTGAGACCATCCGGAACGCACGAGCGATAGTCAATGAGATCTACACTGATGAAAAGATTGAGAAATACATTGTTGATCTTGTTCTGGCTACCCGATCTCCCGAACGGTTCGGACTTGGCGAAATATCTGAGTTAATCTCTTATGGCGCATCTCCCAGGGCGACGATCTACCTTGCACAAGCTTCCAGGACCCGAGCGTTTCTACAGGGACGGGGCTACGTTATTCCTGAGGATGTTCGTTACATAGCTGAAGACATTCTCCGGCACAGGTTAATACTCACTTATGAAGCTGAAGCTGAAGAAATTACTACAGAAGATCTGATCGACCGCCTTTTCGATACTATCCCAGTACCTTAATAACTTGGTGATTAGTCCATCTACATTCCTGCCGTCATTTAATCTACGTTCACTCTACGTCAAACTATGAGTGATAAACCCACTACGATTAACAAGTACGATGGATAAATGAGCCTGCTCGTTGTAATAAAATAAAGACGGGTGGTGAGCGGTCAATCTACACTTCTTTCTCTCTACATTTCATTGCCAGTCTACTCCCCCCACGGCGGGATACAACAGGCAGGCGAGGGACAAGCACGATTGATAAATAGCTGGTGAATAAATCAGAATTACTTCCATGATTCCCAGGGAGCTCCTCAAGAAAGTCCGTCACATCGAAATCCGCACCAGGAATCTTGTGAATGATATCTTCGGCGGAGAATATCATTCCGTATTCAAAGGTCAAGGTGTCACCTTTTCCGAGGTCAGGGAATATCAGCCCGGTGATGACATTCGGCTCATTGATTGGAATGTGACAGCCCGCTTGAGCCATCCTTATGTGAAAGTGATGGAAGAAGAACGGGAGCTGACGGTGTACATCGTTTACGATGCAAGCCGGTCAGGCCACTTTGGTACAACTGACCGCTTTAAGGCAGAGCTGGCAGCAGAGATAGGTGCCGTGCTCGGTTTCTCTGCTATTCGAAATAACGATAAAGTAGGCCTGCTTATATTCAGTGATGATGTAGAGCGATTTATTCCTCCTAAGAAGGGTACGTCTCATGTGCTTCGGGTAGTACGGGAACTATTATACCATGAGCCAGAAGGGAGAGGTACTAATATTGACGGTGCTTTGAGCTACCTCTTACGGGTGGCGAACCGCCGAAGCGTCGTTTTTATGATTTCAGACTTCATGGACAGCGAAGTAAGTCAGACCATTCAAGTAGCAAACCAGAAACACGATCTCATAGGCATCCAGGTTTATGATCCTCGAGAGATGGACCTCCCTAATGTTGGGTTGGTTAAGATCCATGATGCCGAGACAGATGAGATATTCTGGCTGGATACCACATCAGAAACTGTTCGGGCTGACTACAAGCAACGCTTTCGGCAGAGGATGGAGAAATTCCACAAGGAGTGCCTTCGGAAACGGCTGGATGTCATTCCTATTGAGGCTGGCACTGACTTTGTAGAACCTCTCATGCGATACTTCCGTCTGCGTGAGAAACGTTTCTGATCAAACTACTACTGTGAAACCATTCTATTACCTTCTGTTTCTCTCTTCTCTTCTAACTGGTTTGTACGCTGTTGATATCGAAGCCACTATTAATCCTCAGACTGGGACTATCGGTGAAAGATTCATATACCGGGTGTGGATAAAAGCAGATGACACAATTTCGGTTATTTTCCCTCAGCTGAAGACAGATGATGAGTATATTGAAATCATCAACCAGCAGGACCTAATGTCTGTGGACCCTTCCCGGGCCGGGGTGGAGTTTCAGCTTCGATTCTGGAATGTTGGGGAGTTTGTAATTCCTTCTTACACATGTCTTTTCAGCGGTGATGGATCAATAAATGAGGAAGTAACAGCTGTACCTGTCAAGATCACTATCCAATCGATCATTGACGAGAAATCTCCTTCGCTGCGAGATTTGATCTCACCTGTACCACTACCGCCGCTCGTTACAAAACGAGAGAATGAATCGGGGGAAGTCAAGCTTTTAGAGGAGGGTCGCGATACAGATACTGTGACAGTTTACATGGTAAATCCGCCTGAGGAAACTGTAACTGTCAGGATATTCGATGAAAGCGGTCAACTCCGAGCAAAACCTGAGGAAGTGACTTTCGAATCTGAGAACTGGCAGAAATCCCGGTCAGTTTACATTTTCGCAGTTAACGAATGGAAGGAAGAAGGAGATCATTCAGGACGAATTTCGTTTGTGATGCTTTCTGTGGATGAATCTGAAGGTCGTGAGATTGATTCTGCGAAATATCGGATTAAGGACCGGGGACCATTTCCATATTGGCTAGCTGCCAGAATTTTTGTTGTAGTACTTTTGGTGGGCTTCCTTATCTGGACCTGGCTGAAGAAGACCGGCCGGCTCCCTTCCCGGGTCGAGGTTCCTCCGAAAACTCCTCCATTGCAAATCGCGCTGGAGAAGTTAGGGGAATTAGATACTGACGATGTCTCTACGGAAAATATACGAACTTTCTACTTTGAACTGTCTCGAATTATTCGCGAGTTTCTTGAGCATGAATACTTTATTCGTGTTTTGGAGATGACGACTGAGGAAATCAGGGAGGTGCTGCCTCAATTTGAAGGAGAAGAGGAGTGGGAGAATAATTTATTGGAGTTACTCGAACGTTCTGACAGAGTTAAGTTTGCCAAGGATAAACCTGAGCTGCACAAGCTTCAATCAGATTTGGAGGATGGCGAAACAGTTGTTCGGCAAGCGCATCGCGAGTGGAGCATCTTTCCCGAAGTAGAAGCAACGGAAGAAGAAGTTCGGATTTAGCCCATTGCCGCCAGAGCAATGGCAGCACCGGAAAGAGTGCAAAGCAGGTTCACAGTATCGTTGGTGAGTTCACGGATACCCCTGACTTTCATGGCGCGTGTATCACAGTGTCTATCCAGTTCTGTAATTGTGTAACATTCACGGCACTCAAAGTTTGCCTGCACTGTTGCTCCTAGAAAAGAGTCAATCAGACTGGCGGCG
>CAZHRR010000025.1:0-22813 GCA_964534955.1 uncultured bacterium | reverse complement strand
ATACAACGAAGCTAACCAGCTTGTCCGCCGAGGTGACTATGAAGAAGCGAAAAAACTTTATAAGTCCGTTCTTGAGCTAAGTCCCAGCTACTTTCAAAGTTACTTTCAGCTGGGATATGTAGCCACTAAACAAGGTGATTTTGAAGTGGCTATCACGAATTACAGTAAAACAGTTGAGCTGCAGCCGTATTTTGCAAAAGGGTGGTATGCTTTAGCTCTTGCCTATCAAAAGATGGACGAAATTGACCAGGCTTTGGAAGCTCTCAATTCAGCCACCGAGGCAGATCCCTCATATACAAAAGCATATGCTCAGAGAGGAAACATTTATCTTAGAGAGGGTGATATAGAGGCTGCTGAGCAGGAATACAATAATGCTATACAAGCCGATCCATCTTATGCAATAGCGTACCAGAATCTTGGTAAGATACTCATCTCTAAACAGGAATTTGAGGATGCGGTACAAACTCTTTCTACTGCGACTGCATTAGACAATCGATCATACAGAGCGTGGGCAATGCTTGCCCAGGCTCACAACGCTTTGGATCAATGTTACGATGCCAAGGATGCCGCCCATGAGGCTCTCGATATCAAAAAGAATTATGGTGCCGCCCTATATGACTTAGGAATGGCAGAGAAGTGCCTCGGTAACGAAACTATGGCCAAAAATGCCTTCAATAGAGCCCGTAGGGATCGGGCTTGGAGGAGGTTAGCGGAACTCGAGATAGACAAGATCGACAATCCAGAGAAATACGAAAATTAATTCAGGAATCCGGGCTCTTTTTGCTGGTTTCTCTGAAAGTGTTGTCAATCTCCCTTTGTACTGGTATTTTCTATCGTTATGATTAAAGCCGTCATCTTCGACCTCGATAATACTCTCCTTGATTTTATCAGCATGAAAAAAAGCGCCGTTTCTGCAGCAGTACACGCTATGATTGAAGCGGGACTGGAATTAAACGAAGAAGAAAGTTACAATCGCATTCTGGAACTCTATCAGGAAACGGGATGGGAAAACCAGCAGATTTTTGACGTTTTCCTGAAGGAAAAAGAAGGCGAAGTAGATAACAAATTTCTGGCTTCAGCTATTGTTGCTTATCGGCGGGCGAGAGAGGCGAGCTTAAGGCTTTATCCGGATGTTCAACGGACTCTCATCAGACTGGCAAAGATGGGGATCAAGCTGGCTGTTGTATCTGATGCTCCCAGTCGTGAAGCGTGGATGCGCATCTATTATTTGAATCTACATCATGTTTTTGATCTTGTCCTCACTTTCGATGATATTGGTGAACGAAAACCTTCTCCTAAAGGATTTAAGTTTGCGTTAGAGAAACTCGGAGTCCAAACGGATGAAGCTCTTGTGGTTGGGGACTGGCCTGAAAGGGATGTAGCCGGAGCTTCCAAACTGGGGATAAAGACCATTTATGCTAAGTACGGTGACACTTTCGGAACCGTTGAGTCCGGAGCCGACTGGGATGTGGAAAATATTTATGAAGTCGTCGGTATCATCCTATCGCTCAATGGATAATAAAACCATCGGGACAGACATTGTTTCCGTTAACCGCATAAAAAAATTGGCTGAGGACTATGGTCACCGTTTTTATCAGCATCTGTTCACAAATGAAGAAGTGAAGTGGTGCAATGATCGTCCCTCACCATATATACATCTGGCGGGTCGCTTTGCAGCAAAGGAAGCCGTGAAAAAAGCACTCCTATCTCAGGGTGAAAAAAACATTCTTCCGCTGAATGCCATCGAAATTCGACGTACTCCTGATAGCCCCCCAAAAGTACATTTTCACACAGAATTGTCAAAGACTTACACCGTAGAAGTTTCCATATCCCATACTGATGAATACGCTATTGCAGTGGCTTTAGCCTCACACTTATGAGAATACTCTCTACTGAAGAAGCCCGGTCTGTTGATCGCTACACGTCAAAAGAGCTTGGAGTTCCCAGTGAAACATTGATGCAAAATGCTGGCAAAGCAGTTGCAGAAAAAGCAAAGGAGATGTTCGCCGCAAGCGGGAGCAAAAGCATCATTGTTTTATGCGGAAAAGGAAACAACGGAGGTGATGGATATGCTGCTGCTGAGTTACTTGTGTCGGAGGGATTTGACTGCTGTTTTGTCTCAACGGTTGCAAAGGATAAGATTTCCGGAGATGCGAAAATCTTTCACGATCACTGTACTAAGGCTGGTTTGGAAATCACATACGAGACAACGCCTGATGATATAAACATCTCTGATTATGATTTGATTCTGGATGGACTTCTGGGGACAGGGATCAAAGGTCAAGTGCGGCTCGATACAGCACAATGGATTGAGGCTATTAATAGTGCCAATATTCCTGTGCTGGCTATTGATATTCCTTCCGGAGTGAATGGTGACAGTGGAGAGGTGATGGGGATTGCTGTGCGGGCTAATGCTACAGTCACTATGGGATATCTGAAGCAGGGATTGGTGATGGAGCCGGGTGCTTCTTTGTCAGGTGAAATCACCGTAGCTGATATCGGTTATCCTGATGGGGCGTTTGACAGTCTTGATGCAGAAAAAGAATTGATAGATCGTGAGATTGCGCACCATTTTCTAACTCCGCCACAACCTGAAACATATAAATACCAGCAGGGGAAAGTATTGGTGATAGCGGGTTCCATCGGATTTACGGGAGCCGGTTGCCTGACTGCTAAAGGGGCGCTCCGAACAGGTGCAGGCTTAGTAATAGCAGCTGTGCCTGCATCGCTGAATATTATTTACGAGACGAAGTTGACGGAAGTCATTACAGCTCCATTAAGCGATGGCGGGAGTGGGCATTTTCGCTCAGATAACTTTGCCATCGTGGAAGAAAAACTGGAGTGGTGTGATGCCCTGATTATCGGACCAGGGTTGGGGACGGATAATGAGTCATTAAACTTTGCTAAAACTGTTATGGAATCATGTTCCAAGCCTATGGTGATAGATGCTGACGCACTTAGGGTGTTTCACGGAAATCTTGATTTTTTCAGAAAGTTAACGAGTGATTTCGTAATTACCCCTCATCATGGTGAAGCAGTTCAACTTCTGAATGTAGAAAAGGAAAGAGTTTCTTCCGATCCGTTTGGTTTTGCACTTGATATGGTGGAAATAACCGGAGGAACAGTCGTCCTCAAAGGTGCACCTACACTCGTGGCTTCCGGCGGTTCGGTTACTGCAAATGTCACCGGTCATCAGGGCCTGGCTACAGGGGGCTCGGGAGATGTTCTTTCCGGTATGATTGGATCGCTTCTGGCACAGGGATTAGCACCAGCAGATGCAGCCAGAGCAGGTGTCTTTCTCCATGGTGAAGCTGCAGATAATCTTCTGGAAACCCACGGTTATCGCGGACTTATTGCTGGTGATCTGTTGGATACAATTCCATCTATCCTCGTCGCCTATGAACGTAACTAAATATCGCGTGCTTGCAGGATTGTATTGTATCCTGATTTTGTCTCTTTCCTCAATTTCTGTCCAACCATCTTTTGTGTCGAATTGGGATAAAGTTATTCATTTCACTGAATATGCAATCCTGGGTGGATTATTACTGGCGAGTGTGGAACAAAGGGGTTTTAGAATTGTCGTATTGATCGTGGCAGTTGGATCACTTTTTGCAGGAATAGATGAAATATGGCAGTCAATGATTCCCAGGAGAATTCCCAGCATATATGACTGGCTGGCTGATACAGGTGGTCTGATATTGGGAGCAAGTCTTACTTCTTTCGTCGTGTGGCGAAGGAGACCTTTGAAGGAATAGAAAATGGATAAATTGGTCATCAACGGACAGAATAAACTGAATGGAGCTGTTGAGATCAGTGGTGCGAAAAACGCTGTATTGCCTGTGATGGTGGCAACGCTTCTTGCACCGGGGAAATACCAGATCATGCGAGCACCTAATCTTCGTGACACACGAACGATGCTCAGATTGCTTGAGATAATAGGTGCTAACGGCAAAATAGAAGACAATAAACTTTTCATTGATACTACTCAGGCATCCAACCCGGAAGCGCCATACGATCTCGTAAAAACTATGCGTGCTTCATTCTACGTGTTAGGACCTCTGACAGCTCGCTTTGGTTACGCAAGGGTTTCTCTCCCGGGAGGGTGTGCCTGGGGCCCACGACCGGTAAACTTCCACATTTCTGCATTAGAAGCCATGGGTGCCCATATTGAACTTGACGAAGGGTATGTCATTGCCAGAGCAGATAGACTCAAGGGAGCGGATATCACTTTCGACTTCCCGTCTGTGGGAGCAACAGGCAATGCTGTAATGGCTGCCGTTCTTGCCGAGGGGACCACGGTAATTCACAACGCTGCCCGGGAGCCTGAGATAAGCTGTCTGTGTGAATTCCTGAAAGCCATGGGATCCAATATTTCTGGTGTTGGCAGTGAAAAACTCACAATTGAAGGAGTGGAAGAACTCAGCCCTACTGATTTTGAAGTGATTCCTGATCGCATAGAGACTGCAACGTTTCTGATTGCGGGAGCAATGGCAGGGGAGACCGTCACTGCGAAGGGTGCAAATCCAGAGCATCTAACTGCGGTTATAGAGAAACTCCTCGCAAGCGGACAGGAAGTTATTTCTTCCGAGGATTCTGTCACGGTCACTAAAACGGGTCCAATTAAGCCTGTTGATATGGCTACGGCTGTTTATCCCGGATTTCCTACAGATGTACAGGCTCAGTGGATGGCCTTGATGAGCATCACAGAGGGGACGTCTATTATTACTGATACTGTTTATCACGACCGCTTCACTCATGTCTCAGAGCTTGGCCGCCTGGGAGCTAAGATTACTATGAAGGATAACGTTGCGGTTGTGATCGGGCAGAAGAAATTAACAGGTGCTCCTGTAATGTCTACTGATATTCGAGCCAGCGCTTCCCTGATTCTGGCGGGACTCGCAGCTGATGGGAGGACAGATATATCCAGAGTGTACCATATAGATCGCGGCTACGAAAAAATTGAAGAAAAGCTCAGGGGGTTGGGAGCCGATATCAGGCGTGAATCTGAATGAGATGAATACTTCTTTAGTTTCTCGTTGATAACAATAGACACTCACGATAAATTTCTGGACATTATTAGAGATATAAATTAATTGAAGGAGAGGTGGCCGAGCTGGCTGAAGGCGCCCGCCTGCTAAGTGGGTGTAGGGTTAAAAGCTCTACCGAGGGTTCGAATCCCTCCCTCTCCGCCAGTCTACTCCCGCAAGGGCGGGATACGACAGGCAAGCACCTTTACGTTACACCACTTGTCTATCGTAGTGAAACGTAGATAGACGAGGCGCAGGCTAATCTACGTTCGCTCCGCTACTTGTCTGTCGTAGTGCAACGTAGACGGACGATTGGCAGGCCACGTTGTCCAAGTGTGTTTACCAAAGGAGGTATTGATGAAATGTGGTATGTTTATGTGATAACTTCTGAGGAAGGTTTATCTTACACTGGGATGGCACAGGATATCAGTAGTAGACTTGCAGAACATAACAAAGGAGAGAATTACTATACCAAAAGAGGAACAAATTGGCGAGTGGTTTACTATGAAAAGTTTAAAACAAGGTCTGAAGCTAGAAAACGAGAGAAGTACTTCAAGAATAATGCAGGGAAAGAATGGCTAAGGAGAAGGGGATTGATTTAATCCCCCTGGCAATCGTAATGAAATGTAGATTGCTCCCTCTCCGCTCTTAAAGTCAGGCTTATTTGGAGGCGTGGCAGAGTCCGGCTGAATGCACTGGTCTTGAAAACCAGCGAGGGTTTTACCCTCCAGAGGTTCAAATCCTCTCGCCTCCGCCAATCGTGTATGATCTAAAACTAAAAGGCAACCGCCGACTTCTTAAAAGACATAAGGTTGGGATTGTTGCATCCAGAGTCATTTTACCAGAGCTAACAGAAGCTGTTGTGATGGCTGTGTTAAGGTTGTCACAAGAGAAGTTCCTTCCCATGAGTGGCTGGCACTCACCTATGGAAGCTGAAATACACCGCACAATTATTGCGCAAAAGAAACCTCATGTTCATTTTGAAGCTAAAACGTTCTCCAGCATGTCTTGTGCCATGGGAAAGGATGAGGTTCTTTTATTGACACACTGTGAGACAACTCAAAATCGAATAACACGCGCAAGTGCCCTGGAAAGAAACCGCATCCTGTGTCAGATGGCTGATATTCTGCTGATACCATGGCTGGACCCAAAAGGCAAAACACACACAATTGTGAGTGAGTTATGCGGGGAGAAACCGGTGTATGTTTTCGATGGTGAATATAATGATATCCTCGTGAGGTCTGGAGCAAGAGTATTTGACGAGGTGGCTATTTTGAAATCTATGGAGAACTGATATGCCCACAACTGAAGAAACCTTAAGACGTCAAGCACCTATTGTGGCTCAGCAGATCACTCAAGCAGCTAATTGGGCTGAGTCAGAAGAAGACCTCCGCATTGAGACTGAAAAAGCGCTCGATTTGTTCAAAAGGGAGGCAAAGATCTCTGAACTGAAAGGACACCATGAGGTAACTATCGGGAAAGGCCGAGCTGATTCAGTATACAACTATGTGGTGATCGAATACAAGAAGCCGGGAAGACTTAAAGAGGCGAATGATTCACCGGGGAACAAGGAAGTAATAAATCAACTTAAAGACCGCTTTAAAGGATTAGAGAAAGATGAGAAACGCAAGATTGATAAACTTTTCGGTGTTGGTCTCGATGGTTACAGATTTATTTTTCTACGTTACCGAGATAATGCGTGGGATGTGGCTAACCCTGTAGATGTAACACCTTATTCGACCGAGAGGTTTCTTAGAGCACTCCTCGCTCTCGCCGCGGCGGGCAAAGCCTTTCAGCCACAATACCTTACGGGCGATTTTGGAGCTGAATCCGATTTATCACAAAAAGGCATAAACAGTTTCTATAGAGCGATCGCAAACACAGATAGTGAAAAAGCAAAGGTACTTTTCGATGAATGGAAGATCCTATTTGGTGAGGTAGGTGGTTACGACATCTCTTCCTTTGATGACAAGATTCAGACACTGGCGAAGTTCTATGGGATAAAGGGTAAACCGAATCCTTCTGAACTTCTCTTTGCAGTTCATACCTATTACGCCCTTTTTATGAAGCTCCTCGCAGCCGAAATAATGAATTACTTTAATCCACTCTTCCCGTCTGTACTGGCGAAATTCCATCAGGCGCCCACGTCGGCACAACTCCAGAGGGAACTCGAAAAGCTGGAAATTGAGGGTGGTATCTACAGTCAACTGGGGATAAGCAACTTTCTCGAAGGAAACATGTTCTCGTGGTATCTGGATGCATGGGAAACCACCGACCATACTGGGAAAGCGATTGATGTGGAACGGGTGGTTCGGGATATGGTGGGAAAGCTGGATGAATATGACCCTGTTACACTTTCCGTGGAGCCGACTGAAACACGTGATCTTTTGAAAGAGCTGTACCAGAACCTCTTCCCCAAAAAGGTACGGCACGATCTTGGAGAGTACTATACACCAGACTGGCTGGCTGAATGGGTGATTCAAAAAGTGGAGTATGACGGCAATCCTGATACCCGCGTTCTGGACCCTGCGTGCGGTTCGGGAACATTCCTTATTCTTGCCATTCAGAAAATTCGGGAATATGCATATGAAAAAATGATCCCGGAAGCGGAGCTGTTGCAGAAGATCAAGAAGAACGTTATCGGCTTTGACCTTAATCCCCTTGCTGTCATTACTGCCAGACTGAATTACCTTATCGCTATTCGTGATCTCATCAAGTACGGAGCGGACATTGAGATTCCTGTCTATCTGTGTGATTCAGTAATGACACCATCGGAGTATGGTGACGGGCTGTTCACCCCTTCCGGTGCTTCCGCTGGGGAGAGCCTGCGGCTTAAGACTACAGTGGGGCACTTCTACCTGCCGAAAGAAATCGCCACTACCCGAGAACATGTTGCAAGATACACTGACCTTCTGGAAAGTTGCGTCAGAAATGACTATTCCACTGACGAGTTTCTTAACAGAGTTAAGGACAAAGCACTCCCACTGGAGAATAAGAAACTGCATACCGATTTATATGAGTTTCTCGTTGAACTAAATAGAAAGGACAGAAACCGCATCTGGGCTGGGATCATAAAGAACGCCTTTATGCCTCTCTTTATTGAACCGGTGGATATTGTAATTGGCAATCCTCCATGGATCAACTGGCAGCACCTGCCCGATGACTATCGGAACGACACAAAAGAACTGTGGGTCAAATACAATCTCTTCCCGCATAAGGGTATGGATGTAATACTGGGAAAAGGAAAAAAGGATTTGTCTACTTTGATGACCTTCGTTACGATGGATAAATATCTGAAGAAACAGGGTAAACTCGGCTTCGTCATCACGCAGTCAGTTTTCAAGACGTCCGGAGCGGGACAGGGTTTCCGTCGGTTTGAACTTTCCGACCGGACCAATGTTGCGCCCATCTACTGCGACGACATGGTGGAAATTAAACCGTTTGAGGCGGCGAACCGCACCTCCACCATGATCCTTCAGCGGGATATAAAAGTGGCATACCCTGTGCCGTATGTAGTGTGGAAAAAGACCAGGAAAGGAGCTATAGAACACACAGCTGAATTGAGTGATGTGCTTTCACGTACCAGACGAGTCGAGTTTGTAGCGAAACCGGTGGATTCAAAAGATGAGACCTCCTCTTGGATGACGGGGAAAGAAAAGGCATTGGAGGCTGTACAGAAGGTATTGGGCAAGTCTTATTACAGAGCTCATGCTGGTGCTTATAGCGGTGGTGCTAATGCCGTCTATTGGGTTGAAATTCTCAAAGAATTGGAAAGTGGGAAAGTACTGGTGAGAAATATCACTAAAGGGGCGAAACGGAAAGTACCGCAAGTAGAAACGGTGATCGAGAAGGACATACTCTATCCTCTTCTCCGCGGGCGGGATGTAAAACAGTGGCAGGCAGAGCCGTCAGCGTACATCATTATGGTACAAGATCCTAAAAAACGAAGAGGTATAGATGAGGCCGAGATGAAAACCGAATATCCTAAAACCTATGCCTATCTCAAGCAGTTTGAAGACATGTTAAGAACCCGTGCAGCTTACAAACGCTACTTCAAAGAGACTGATCCATTCTATTCAATGTTCAATGTGGGCGACTACACTTTTGCGCCGTGGAAGGTGGTGTGGCGGGAACAAGCTGCCTATATGACTGCTACCGTGGTGGGTTCGATCAATGGCGAACTTATCATCCCAGATCATAAACTCATGTTAGTGGAATGCGAAACACAAGTAGAGGCTTATTACGTTTGTGCTTTACTGAATAGCAGTGTGACACGTGCCAGCGTTCTTGCTTATGCAGTACAAATTCAGATGAATCCACACATTCTCCAAAACATTCGAATACCCAAATTTGACAATTCAATCGAAGTTCACACTCAACTTGCTGAATTGTCTTCAAATGCGCACATTGCATCAGCTCAGGGTGATGTTGAAAACCTGAACAGTATTGAGATTGGGATAGATGAGGTGGCTGGGGAGTTGTGGGCTCTTACTGACGAAGAACTAAAAGAGATTCAGGCGTCCCTTAAAGAGATGGAATAGTAGTTAACATCAAAACTTTCAAGGTTCTGCCAACCTTGAAGGTTCACATATACCATCTATTTGAGTAAATTTACCTGATATGAAATTCAGCGAATTAGACACAGTAATTTCCAATGATCCATTACTACGCCCTTACGGTAAGGGGCAAATCCAAAAAATTAAGAACGGTTTAGCAAAGGTGGAGTATGTACCTCACGTGTTCAGTTCTCCACCGCTGTTTGCGCACACCAAATTGGTCAAGTTGGAAGAGACAGAGCGCATTCCGTCACCCATCGAGAGACTCAAAGCCGGTGAACTTGATGAGCCTTGGAAATTCGACCTGCGTCAGATGGCGGCACGGTTTCTAACAGCAAACAAAGGGGGTCAACTCTCAAATACAAGAACAGAGTTGTTGCCGCACCAGATATTCACCGCTCATGAGGTAGTGAAGAGCAAGCGGAGAAGATTCCTGCTGGCAGATGAGGTAGGATTGGGTAAGACAATCGAATCCGGCATCATCTGGCAGGCGCTGCTGCACCGGGGCAAAGCAGACCGGACACTCGTTATCTGTCCTGCCGGTCTCACTCTTCAGTGGCAGGAAGAGATGCAGGAGAAGTTCGGCGAGTTCTTCGAAATCTTTAACCGTGATTTCCAGACCATTAATCCCCGCATCTGGGATCTCAAAACCACGGCTATTGCTTCAATTGATGCCTTGAAGCGACCAGAACACAAGGCCAAGCTGCTGGAAAACCGGGATTGGGATCTGATTATCTTTGATGAAGCTCATAAACTGAGTGCCAGGGAATATGGAACTAAGCTGGATAAAACCCATAACTTCCAGCTGGCAGAGGACCTGAAGGAGCATACTGATGCGCTGCTTCTCTTGACTGCAACGCCCCATCAGGGTGAGGAGAACCAATCTCGTTTTGTCAACATGATCAAGCTATTGGATGAGAACATTGATTTTACTCCCCTTTTTCATGGTGATCTCCCGCTGTTTAAGTCTCTTCCGTCTGGTGGCAAGTCACCTTACTACGATTATATTTTAAGGACACCTAAGTTACAGGTGACTGATGCTTCGGGTCATAAGGTTTTCCGCGGTAGGAAAACACGTTCTTATACTTTCAACATGTTCGTAGACGAGGCAAAGCTCTACCATGCAGTATCAGAATATTTGAGAAAGGGATATGCTTACCTGGATCGCCTGACTGACAAGAACCGACGTCTAGCATTGGGGTTTGTACTTTCCACTTTTCAAAAGATTGCCGCCAGTAGCTCAACAGCTATCAAATCCTCCCTCCGAGCTCGGAAAATGCGCCTTATGCATAAGAGGCAGACGGTCGAGGAACGCGGTCTGTTTGAAGATGAGCGGTTTGAAGGCGAGTATTGGGAACGACAAGTCTCCTTCGAGTTTGAGGATAAGTTCATTACAAACGAAATAGAAGAGATTGAGTCTATACTCAATATTGATGTAAGACAGGATGTTAAAACGGAAGAACTGTTGAAGTTCATTAAGCGTGTTTTTAAGGAAATCACTGACACCAAGGAGAAGAAAATTGTAATTTTTACTGAATACCTCGCCACTCAGCAATATCTGGTTGAGCAATTAGAGCGCACTTTCGGTAGTGGTTCTACAACAATTATTAAAGGGCAACTTGATGTAGATGAGAGAAACAGAAATCGACTGAAGTTCCGGGATGATGACAAGATACATTTTCTCGTTTCTACAGAATCGGGGGGTGAAGGAATCAACCTTCAGTTCTGTCATGTGCTTTTCAACTACGACATGCCGTGGAATCCCATGCGTGTTGAACAGCGTGTTGGTCGCATTTACCGTTATGGTCAAAACAAGGTAGCTCAGATTTACAATTTTCGCACGAAGGACACTATTGAAGACAAGATAAACGGTTATGTTGAAGTAAAGCTCAAGCTGGTAGCACAGGCACTGTCCAAAGTTACAGGGGAAGATGTAGAAGAAATTGTCGCTGTCATGTATGGTGAAATGGAGAACGAAATTGATTATTACGAAATCTACCGTCGCTCATTTGTAACTGGGGATATTGAGGAGTCCAAGGAAGAGATTGACCGAGGCATCGAAAGGGCAAAGCGTGCCTATGAACTGGCAACTCAGGAATTATTCAAGGATGTATCCTCATATTCGTTTGAGAACTACGAAAAGCACTTGAAAACAGAGCTGACCCTTAAAGATTTGGAATTATTTACAAAAAGTTTTCTCAAGCATAAACGTCGACAGGTTAATGAGTCTGATGGTGTCTATTCTTTTATTACACCTAAAGAACTACAAAACTACGTTCAAGACCGTTATGACAAAGTTACTTTTAATCGTCAGAAAGCTATAGATGATCCAACACTTAACTTGTTCGGTATTGGCAATTCATTTGTTGACGCTATGTTCCGGTTGTGTGGCAGTATAGAATTTGGCGGTTTTATTTCACATCGTGTTATCAAGAATGAAAAGTTCTCTGGCACTTGTGGAATCCAGTTCAACTATATAGTTCGTTCGCGTGTCCAGAGAGAAGAGGAGGAATTCCTATTTGATATGTACACTGTATTTGTTGATCAGAACTATCAGATCAATGACCAAATTTCTTATTTGTGCCAGAGATCCTACTCAAATAATGAGAGCGTTAAACCTATTGATGAGGTGTCATTTGAAATAGAGAGATCTGCTGTAGTAGCAGAGCAATTTCTAAAGGATAATATCGAACTGATTTGGGATTGGGACGAGGACGTTGATTTACTGAATGTTGCTATTGTGGAGGTTTACTAAGAGTGTTTCTCTCCTCATATCAAACCAACATTAAGTATCTATAATATGAGCCAAACCCCAAGAGTCCGATTCGCTCCCAGCCCCACCGGCGAACTTCACCTTGGAGGTGCCAGGACAGCCCTATTTAATTTTCTGTTCGCAAAACAAAACGGTGGGAAATTCTGTCTCCGAATTGAAGATACTGATGAAGTCCGTTCCAGAGAGAAATATGTTGATCAAATTTGTGATTCCCTCCGATGGTTAGGACTGCATTGGGATGGTCCACTGCTATATCAATCTCGTAGAAAAGATGAATACAGGGCAGCAGTAAAGAAACTCCTTAATGAGGGGAAAGCATACCGTTGTTTTTGCACAAAAGAGGAATTAGCCGAAGAGCGAAGAAAGGCAGAAAAGGAAGAAGGTTTTTACGGTTATTCAGGTAAATGTTCACAACTATCGGATAGTGAGATAAAGGGGAAATTGAACGCTGCTGAGCTGTTTTGTATTCGCTTGAAGGTGACTGACGAGGGAAGAACTCCTTTCGATGATGAAGTATATGGTACTGTTGATGTAGATAATAGGGAAATTGATGACTTTATCATTCAGAGAACAGATGGTTCTCCTACATATAATTTTGTGGTTGTAGTAGATGATGTTGACATGGAGATAACGCATGTCATACGTGGAGAAGATCATCTTACCAACACTTCGAAACAGATAAAGGTGTACGAAGCCCTTGACAAAAGGATTCCAAAGTTTGCACATCTGCCCATGATTCTTGGTCTAGATGGGAAACGGCTAAGCAAGCGGCACGGCGCTGTGGGCGTGCAGACTTACAGGGATCGAGGCTATCTACCAGAGGCACTGGTGAATTTTCTTGCTCTTTTGGGCTGGAATCCCGGAGATGTGCAGGAGATCTTCTCTCTTGATGAGTTGATTCAGGAATTCAGTCTATCGAGAATCATAAAGAAGGCAGCCGTTTTTGATGATAAAAAGTTTGAGTGGATGAGCGGCCAGCATATAATGGCTACTCCTGCTAATGATCTATTGGAGCGTATCCGTGAGCTCGATCCAAACTGGAAAAATGATGCAATTCCAGATTTTTTGCTTACCATTGTAGAAGTGCAACAAAAGCGCATGAAGACGCTTGTTGATATAATGACCCAGTCAGACTATTTCTTCGATGCCCCGGAAGACTATGATTTCAAGACTGCTTTGAAACGGTGGGGGGATGAGTCAGTCAACGTTTTAATGAAAAAGTTTTTGGGTAAGTTGGAAGAAGTGGGAGAGTGGAGTGAAGAACGTATCGAAGAGACACTGAGAGATCTGGCGCAGTCTAAGGAATTGAGTCCCGGAAAACTGATTCATCCCACACGTCTTGCCCTGACGGGTGTTCCTCACGGACCATCACTGTTTTTATTGATGGAAATGCTTGGTGAGGAAGTCTGTGTCCAACGAATTCAGACCGCTCTTGAAAAATTGCCTCTTGAGGTGAGGGAAGTAATTTAACATGAGTGAAGTCGAAAAGAAGCCCCGTCATTTTATTGAGCAGATTATTGACGAAGATCTGGAAACTGGGAAGTACGATGGGCGCGTTCATACCCGCTTTCCTCCTGAGCCCAATGGCTATCTTCACATCGGTCATGCCAAGTCTATCTGTCTTAACTTTGGGCTGGCTGAGCAGTACAACAGTCCCTGCAATTTACGATTCGATGATACCAATCCTCTTCGAGAGGAGGAGGAGTATGTTCAGTCCATCATTGAGGATGTACGCTGGCTGGGCTTTGGCTGGGAAGACCGACTCTACTTCGCATCCGACTACTTCCAGCAGCTGTATGATTTTGCCTGTCAATTGGTAGAAAGTGGTGATGCCTATGTAGATGATCAATCTGCCGAGGAGATTCGCAGCACTCGCGGTTCGTTGACAGATCCCGGGAAAGAGAGCCCCTACCGGAACCGCTCTATTGAAGAAAATCTTGACCTCTTCAAGCGAATGAAAGCTGGAGAATTCCCAGATGGTGCCAGAGTTCTTAGAGCCAAAATAGACATGGCCGCTAACAATATGAATATGCGTGATCCAGTTATGTACAGAATTCTCCGGGCGACTCATCACAGGACCGGTGACGACTGGTGTATCTATCCCACTTACGATTGGGCTCACGGTTTGGAAGATTCTATTGAAAGGATCACCCACTCGCTCTGCACACTGGAATTTGAAGATCACAGGCCGCTTTATGATTGGTATCTTGAAGCATTAGGAACTTACCGTCCACAGCAAATTGAATTTGCTCCACTTAACCTAAGCTACACAGTCCTCAGCAAACGGATGCTGCGTGAATTGGTAGAAGACGGAGTTGTGAACAGTTGGGACGATCCGCGGATGCCCACTATTTCCGGGCTTCGCCGTCGAGGATTTACTCCGGAGTCCATTCGTGATTTTGCTTCGCGAGTAGGGGTTGCCAAGCGCGAGGGTGTTGCTGATGCTGGACTTTTGGAATATTGTGTCCGTCAGGACCTTAACAAGCATGCTGAGCGTCGAATGGCTGTTCTGGATCCGCTGAAAGTTGTAATCACGAATTATCCAGAAGGCGAAGAGGAGGAATTGGATGCTATTAACAATCCAGAAGATGAATCAGCCGGGAAACGAAAGGTTCCCTTCAGCCGGGAATTATTCATCGAGAGAGATGATTTTCGAGAGGATCCTCCCAAGAAGTTCTTTCGATTGGCACCGGATCGCGAGGTTCGTTTGCGCTATGCTTACTTCCTGAAATGTGAAGAGGTTGTCAAGGACTCTTCCGGAGAAATAGTGGAACTTCGCTGCACGTATGATCCAGAAACAAAGGGAGGTTCTGCTCCTGATGGTAGAAAGGTTAAAGGTACCATTCATTGGGTGTCAGCTCAGCATGCAGTCAGTCCGGAAATTCGGCTCTACGATCGGCTGTTTCGTTCGCCAAAACCCGGTAGCGGAAGTGGTGACTTCAAAGCTGATATTAATCCTGATTCCCTCGAAATCTTAAAGGACTCCAAACTTGAGCCGAGTCTCAGTGATGCCAAGCCGGGTGAACATTATCAATTTGAACGGGTTGGTTACTTTTATGTGGATCCATTGGATTCCAGGGAAGGGAGTCCTGTTTTCAATCGAACCGTTACTCTCCGGGATACGTGGGCAAAGATTGAAGAATCCGGCAAATAAAGAGATATCCTTAATGTTTTCAGATTAAAAAATGCGATTGTAAATGAGCCGTCGCACTGATACATTCTGCTTCATGCGAATTCCACAAACAGTGCGTATTTATCTCCTGATAGCCCTCATTGTATCTGCTGGAGCTGCAGACTTGTACAGCGCCAAGCGGCTAAAACTATATCTCCTTGATTTCGATAACATTAGAAATGATGAAACTGTATCGTGGCTGAGCAGAGGACTGGTGGATATGGTTTCAACCGGATTTCAGGATGTGGACGGTGTTCGTGTGCATGACCGGGTAGCTTTAGAGCGAATACTTCAGGATCGCTCGTTGTTACTGAGTCAACCGTCGGGTACTCGCAGCATTCTTGTCATGGGCAGCTTCACTCGGGAATTGGATCAACTGACAGTAAATATTCAATTAATTAATATCACTAATTGGGTGGAGCTTGGGAGTTTTGTGACCAGAGGGAGTTTGAACCAGGTCTCCAAAATGGGCGAAGATCTCGTCCTCAGAATGAAAATGGCTCTCGAAGGTGAAATACCTCAACCGGATGCCCGGGGTGTTCTCAAATCGCCTGATGCCAAAGCTCCAATTCCTGAATATCGTCAGCAAGCCAAGGAATTAAACTTCTCTCTTGAGACAGCAGTGGAAGATTTGGAGAAGGTGATGGACCTCTATATCGGCAGCAGGGGAGAGGCCGAGTCGACGCTGTCGGAGGGCAGTACCTTCAGCAGGGAGTTTTCCTTCTCACCGGGAGGAACAGCCGAAGATGTCCCTACAGAAGACGCTATTATGCTGGAAGAAATTATCAATACCGTCTCCAGCAATCCTTATATCGTAGATATCAGCCGGCCGTCTCTACATGTTCCCAGTGAAAACGATGGGACCGTACTGCTTGCTTTATCCGTAAAATATTCACTTCGTGAAAACGTCATCAAGGATATGCTGTCATCCCTACCGTATTCGGCAATGCGCCAGGATGGGTCACTCATTTCGCTTCAATTTTCCCGAAGGGAGATGCGCATACCTCACGCCTTGATCGAGCGCATCAGCCGGGGAGATTTCCGTATCGTTCCTGTCATTCAGTTGATGGACAAGGAGGGTCGTGCACGGACAGTTATTCTGGAAACTTCAGAACCGTCGTGGTATCAAAGAACCTCCTCAAATGTCCGCTTCCTGACAGAACATCAGTTCTCACCGCTCATAGCTTTCACTGCCAGTGGAAACTCTCTTCAAGTAACGATGGAAACCGTAGAAATCAATGCCAAATACACGATCTCACTCTCCAGACATGAGGCAGTTGACTATACAAAAGTGTTAATAGAATTTGTTCCGGAATCTGAATTGGAGAGCTTCTTAGGTAAATTACTTTGATTAGACTGATTGTACTTGCCAGCCTGATTTCAAATTTTCTGATAGCACAAACGGATCAGATTCCTGCCATAAATTTAAAACTGGCTGACGGTACCGAAACCACAGTTCAGGAGATAATTAAGTCCGGGCCAGTATTGATTGATTTCTGGGCACTCTGGTGTGCGCCGTGCATTAAAGCCATGAGGCACCTTGACGACCTTCAGGAAAAATACCGCGATCAGGGATTCACAGTTTTGGGTATTAATCTTGACACTGAACGCAGTCGATCCAAAGTTCGAAGCTACATTCGCTCCAAAGGGTATGGGTTTACCGTAGCCCTCGATCCGAGTCAGGAAAGCTACCGCCGGCTTAACGGTGCAACGATGCCTTTCACGTTGCTTGTTGATGGCGCTGGAAATATAGTCTATCGTCATTCAGGATACGTGCCGGGAGATGAGAAAATCCTCGAAACTGAGATACTGTCAATCCTGTCTCCCCAAGAGGGATCGCAGTAAATATATTCAACCCAATTGTGCTTCCCATAAAACGACTTACCCCAATTCTTATCTTCATTTCTTTGATCTATGGACAGGGAGCTTACCTCTCAGCCGGACTAACCGCTCAATACGGCAGTGGGCTTCAGCCGCCAATTGAAATAGGTGACACGACCCGAGAGTCATACGTCTATCGTGAGCATTTGCTCGATGTAACAGCTGGGTACGGTAACTTCACGCTTTGGTCGAACTTTGAGTTCAGCTCTCCGCCTCAGATCGGACCGGATTACATGGGTCTACGCAGGCTGAGGCTTACGTGGGAAAGCGATCAATTGTCTGTGAGCGCTGGTGATCTCTATGGACTGATTGGCCGGGGACTGGCTTTAAACATGTGGGAGAATCAGGGGATAGACTGGGATTCTTCTTTAAGAGGGGTTTGGCTCACAGCTCGCCCAACCGAAAATATCACCGTAGATATGATCAGTGGTAATTCTACCGGAGGTCGGCACCTTCCCATAGGACCTGGAGTAGACCCGAGAATTCGTGATTTTTCGGAAGATGCCACTGTTAGCGCTCTTTTGCTTTTGGTTGATAATCTGCTGTCCAATCTTTCTCTTGGCCTCTACGGTGTGGATGTGGATGCTTTCAATCCGTGGTTCGGAAAGATGCAGAGCCTTTTCGGAGTGGAAACGGTAGATTCGGTTTCTGTCCGTACAAGATCATTTTCTCCGGGTTTGTTCATTGAGTACTTTGGCTCAGATTTTGATATCTATGTAGAAGTAATGAAGCGATCGCTGGAGATCTTTGATGCGGACAGTCTATATTCTACACCTCTTTTCGATTGGCTATATTACGATAGAGATAGTAAGGGATGGGGCGGTTATGCCAGCGTCTCCTATTTTCCCGGAAAATTGGGAGTGACACTTGAATATAAGAATTATTTCTTCGACAGCAGTCATCCCGATATCCGGATACACTTACCATATCGTTTAGGCAGGCTGCCTTCCACGATGAATGGTCCTACGGTATTTAAGGAACACAGTTCTACTCTCTTGGGCCGGACACCACATGTCATGGATTTTGAGGATGAGGTGGGGATACAAGCTGAGGTCAATCTGAATGTGACGGACGATCTTTTCCTGATCTTTAATTATGCACAGAGCAGTCGGCATACTGGTTTCAGGGATATAAAATATATTGATGGTTTCGATGGGTGGAAAAAGGTAGAGACAGAATCACTTTTCTGGTTTTCGGAAGATGAAAGGTTCTATCCGTTTAAGGAGATTTATGGAGAAATCAATTATCACTATTCTCCCCTGAATCTCGACCTGAGAGTCATGGCTGCCCGCTCCAGTGATATGGTGGAAACGTATGTGGAGTCTATTCGGGAACTTTCTGAATCTCACCCGCTATTTGGGCATACTCAGGAGCAGTTGGACTGGAAGAAGAGAAATCTCTTCACACTTCCCACACAACTCACAATGAACCTTCCATCTGGATATGGTCTCACACTTTACTGGGAGCATCAATGGGAGGATTATAACGACCGCAACTATCTTGTATATAGAGATTTGTCTTCAGGAGTAATAGACAGCGTTACAACAGATGAGACTTTGATCGTACCATACTACTATCGATATGTTGCTCTCACACTTAGCAAGCCGTCCAGTTATTCTGCAGGTATAGTCTATGATTTCACTTCAGCTGTCAAGACCGGTACTCCTCAGAATACCAATCCGGAGGATGACAGTTGGCTGGAGGAGATGCTTCGAAATTCGGGTGTAGACTTAACCAACAAATGGTTCGGTATACAAGGTTCTCTCTATCTTACTCCGTCAACAATCCTCAGTATGTATTACGGTTCTCTTCAGGGAGGTCTGAAGTGTGACAGCGGTGTCTGTGTCTACGTTCCGGGAATCGAGGATGCCTTTACGGTAACTCTTACCAGCAACTTTTAGAGCGAATTAATTTCTTCTAACTCTGTCGGCGAGACGACAGTCCAGGGTTATTACTAACTTTAACTTCCTTGCAACAAGTATATCATTTGAAAAAATCCATATGATGAAAATGTTACTTTTTTACCTGAGTTTAATTCTGGTATCGGCAGTGCTGCTGAATGCCCAGCCATATGAGGCGGGAGATATGATCGGTGATTTTTCGGCTTCCATTTGTGCTAATGGTGAAGGTAACCTGAATTTGTATGACTACTATGGTGATTTCAATGGGGGAGATTACAATGTTATCTGGTTGACATTCTTTGCTTCCTGGTGAACAAACTGTCAGGCGGAGGCTCCGTTTACCGAAACCATTTTTCAGACGTATAGAGAACAGGGGCTGCAAGTCATTGGTATCGGCTTCGACTGGGGTTATCCATACTATTGCACTGATTGGGCAGAAACATTTGGACCGACATATCCTCTGGTGGACGATACTGAATACAATCTGGTTGAGCTCTTTGGTGTGCCGTATGTACCCCACAATGTTATCCTCGATCACACCATGACAGTACGGCACTCGACCTATGGATTCAATGAGAATGAGATTATTGCCACGATAGAGCAGCTGCTTGAGGACCTGCCGGAGGCTGAGATTGAACCTGAAGATGAACAGCCGCTGGTTCCGGGTGAACTGTTACTTACCACACCTTATCCAAACCCATTCAACAGTCGTACGGTGATTTCTTACTTTCTTCCCAGAAGTGAAGTGGTGACGCTCTCGGTTTATGACACACGGGGTGGGCTGGTGACAATTCTTCGGAATCGGGAGAGAATACCTGCCGGGCATCATCGGATAGTATGGGATGCCAATGAATCACCGTCCGGTGTTTATTTTGTAGTTCTGGAAACTCCTTCCCGACGAGAGTCGGCCAAAGTTCTATACCTTAAATAGAATATATCGTTCTACCCTTCGTTCTGAGACCTCGGTCACAGATCATAGAAAAAGCACTGGAAAAATCCAAAAGTTTCCGTAGGTTAATTAAAATAATTAGCGGGAAAGCGATATGAAAAAGATAGTCATTACACTCCTTTTCGCGACTGGTTTCCTTTCTGCTCAAGTTTATGGTGTAGGAGATGTCGTATCTGACTTCTCTGATCCGATTTGCGCTAACGGCGAAGGAGATCTTTATTTATACGATTATAACTATGAGGAGAATGGAGGTGAACAATATGTAATATGGTTCAACCTCTTTACCTCTTGGTGACCTTCGTGTCAATCGGAGGCTCCGATTACCGAAACCATCTATCAAACATATAAAGATCAGGGACTGGCGGTATTTGCAGCCGGATTCCAGTGGAATCAGCCGTACAGCTGCACTGAATGGGCTGAAACATTCGGCATTACTTATCCCATCGTGGATGACGACTCCAATACTATTTGGGACTTGTTTGGTCAAGGTTACATCCCGCATAATGTAATCATTGATCATACCATGACAGTTCGCTACACAGCTTACGGATTTAATGAATCACAGATTGTTAATACCATCGAAACATATCTGGATCAGATGTCAACTGATTGGGATGAGGATGGTATTTTAAATGAAGAGGACAACTGTCCCAACACTTATAATCCTGATCAGTTAGATACAGATGAAGACGGTCTGGGTGATGTCTGTGATGATGACGACGACAATGACGGCTGTCTTGATGAGGAAGATACCAATCCGTTGATTGCATCCGGAGATGTGGACTTCGATGGTACTGCAGATGATTGTGATGCCTGCGACAACCTGAACATATTTGTTCCCGGCAACTGTAACGGGGATGTCCTTAATGGCGAACCACTGGTTGACGTGTTCGACATTGTTGAACTGGTCAGCCACATGACTGACGGATTAGAACTTGACGAATGTGGTATGGAGGCAGGCGATCTCACCGGAGATGGTGATTACACTGTTCTGGACATTGTCAATATAGTGAACCTGATCCTTGGAGAGGCAGAAGGAGGACTATCAGAATCCTCTGGTTTCTCTACAGTTTCCGTAAGCGAGGGATTTGATAGAACTTTGGTCACTGTATCTGCAGAAGAAGAAATGGGTGGAATTGAATTCTTAATCGAAGGGGAAAATGTGGCTTTGAGTAAGTTACATCTCAATCCGGCAAATTTGCATCTTCAGATAGCCAGCACCTCTGATGAAACCGGGACGCGGGTATTAATCTACGATTTGTCCGGGCAAGGTATTGAGGAACCGCTGGAGATAACCGTAGATGATCTGAAATCAGCCCGCATTGAAGATGTAATTATTGGCAGCAAAAGAGGGAATGAGGTAAGTCACGCAGTCACTTATTCCAGGAATGTCGCTTCCATTGGGCTACCATCGGAGCCCACACTTCACGACAATTTCCCCAATCCCTTCAATCCGGTGACTACGATAAGTTTCAGCATTCCATACGAGACAACCGTAAGTCTGGAAGTCTATAACCATCTGGGGCAGCTTGTAGAGACACTGGTTAATCGTGAGTTTATGTCTGCCGGTCAGTACGATTTCTCCTGGAATGCTTCGGAACAGGCATCAGGTATTTACTTCATCCGTATGCAGACACCGGAGAAAACGGAATTAAAAAAGGCTATGCTCCTGAAGTAGTTTTCACTAAGGTATTTTAAGCAGGAAGAGGGGGCATAGTGTCCCTTTTTCTTTCCGTGAAAGTCTTTGTTGCTCATGGGTGAAAAAAGTAAATTCCTCCGCTTTTTGAGATAATATTTTCTTAGAATGGGGAGTCGTCTAATGGTAGGACAGCGGATTCTGGTTCCGTAAGTGAGGGTTCAACTCCTTCCTCCCCAGCCATGGCGCGTTCGTCTAGGGGTGAGGACGCTGGCCTCTCAAGCCGGTAACACGGGTTCGAATCCCGTACGCGCTACCAATCTACGATCGCTTCGCTTACTACGATTGGCAGGCTATGATAAATCCTGCTTGTTGAGTAGAATGGAGTGATAGAAAATGCACCCGTAGCTTCCCGACCTTGATACAAAGTATCTTCGTTACCCCGACCTTCGGTACGGGGCGGGCGGGACAGGCAATTTCGCTACGGGTCCAAAAAGAATGCACCCGTAGCTCAATTGGATAGAGCGTCTGGCTACGGACCAGAAGGTTCCGGGTTCGAGTCCTGGCGGGTGTACTGATTTATTATCTATTGGGAGATAGAGCATCTGGCGATGGGTCAGAAGGTTGGGGGTTCTTCCGCAGGAACTCCTTTGGAGGAGTCCTGGCGGGTGTACTGATTTATTATCTATTGGGAGATAGAGCATCTGGCGATGGGTCAGAAGGTTGGGGGTTCTTCCATAGGAACTCCTGCGGAGGAGTCCTGGCGGGTGTATTTTTTTATTGCCTGTTCATCAATTGTAATCATCTCTTTAGATGAAGATTGATAGGAGTGAGGACGTCCCGACACGAGTGTTGGGATAACACGGGTTCCCTGCCCGAACTGACGTCCAGTCAGGCGGGGAATCCCGTACGCGCTAC
>CAZHRR010000024.1:8265-23381 GCA_964534955.1 uncultured bacterium | reverse complement strand
TATATCTTTAACATTCACAGTTGATAGGGATAGCTGTAAATTCTTGCTCATTCGAGAATGCGATGCGCAAGGTAATCTTAGGTAAAACGGGAGTAGAGGTGTCAGCGGTGAGTCTAGGGACGTGGTCCTACGGCAGCGGAAATGTCTCCGGTGGGCAGTCTATAGGGTGGCACGGTCAGGACGACTCTGATTCTCGTGCGGCGCTGAGGCGGGCATGGGAATCAGGAATCAATCACTGGGATACGGCTGATGTATACGGTAATGGTCACTCTGAAGAGATAATTGGCTCCATGTGGAAGGAGATCTCCAGAGAAAATATCTTTCTGGCTACGAAAGTGGGATGGGACACGGGACATCATGATTATTGGTATCATCCAGATCACATGAGAAATCAGATGGAGAGATCACTGCGCAACCTTCAGACGGATTGTGTTGATCTTATCTACCTCCACCACTGTAATTTCGGGAAGAATGAGGAGTACTTTGATGGTGCACTGGAGGTTATCCAAAACTTCCAAAAGGAGGGCAAGACAAGATTCATCGGCCTGTCAGACTGGGATTTGACCAAGATTATGAAATTTATCGATCGCGTAGATCCCGACGTTGTGCAGCCATACCGGAATGTTATGGATGATACCTACGCCTCCAGCGGGCTGAAGGCGTGGATAGATGAACACAACGCCGGTGTCTGCTTCTTCTCTCCCTTGAAGCACGGTCTGTTAACAGGAAAGTATGAGGAGCCGACAATTTTTCCTGAGGGAGACTTCCGAAGGAATGTAGAAGATTTTGGTGATCAGGAGATTATCACCCGGATGCAGGAGAATCGCCATAGGCTGGAAGAGCGGTTCAAAGGGCATCATCAGCCGGTGCTGCGGGGTCTAATTGACACTCTTCTAACGGACGCCCCGACTGGATGTGTACTGTTAGGGCAGCGCAATATTCAACAGGTGGAGGCTGCGATTGTATTAGGAGAGCCAATCAGCGATGAAGATGCGGAGTGGGTGCGAGAATTATACTGAGGAGAAATGTAACATTCAGTTTTAGATTCCGTATAGAGAACAAGGTTGCTTATAGGCGAAAACAAGGTAGATACCCAAACACAAAAATGAGACAACAAATCTGAGGAGGAACAAATGGAACCGAGAATCGTGGCTGGTACGATATTCATTACACTTGCAATGATCGCCTTCAGTATAGCGGTCTATAAGGAGAGGAAAAAGAGACTCATAACAAACCTGATAGTGGGATTGCTTGTGACAGGGACTGTTTTTGATATTACAGCTACAACCCTTATGTCTATTGGTGCAAAAAGCTCTCCATTTACACTACACGGGATATTAGGATATACGGGAATGGGAGCGATGGTTCTTATTACCATTTTTTCTTGGAGGGCTTTGTCCGTGAATGGTTCAAATCAGCCAGTATCTCAGAAGCTTCATGTCGCCATAGGCTATGTGTACCTCCTGTGGATGGTAACCTACATTATAGGTGCGATAATAGGAATAAGCCGATAGGTGGTGATTAGTAGGTGGTCAATCTACACTTCGTTACGATTGATAAATAAATGGTCCATCTACATTCCTGCCGTCATTTAATCTACGTTCCAGTCGTCAATACGATTAACAAGTACGATGGATAAATCGAATAGTGATATGCCATTTATCCAGTTACCACAATCTTGTCTTTAACCAGAGCGTCTATCTCATTATTACTGTACCCCAGACCGGAAAGGATTTCCTGTGTGTGCTGCCCAATTACATCTGGAGGATTCAATTTTAGGTTGAAATCGCTTTCCCCGTATTCGAGAGGAGTGCGAGGCATTTTGGTTTGTGTCCCATCAGGAAAGGTGGTCTTAAGCAGCCCAGCACCTTGGTTGAGCTGCGGGTCATCGAATAGGTCCTCTGGTGTTGCAATGGGTGCGAATGGTATTCCCGCTTCCTGACACCGATCAATAATTTCATTTTTGGTGAGACCCAACATCATTTTCTCCAGATCCGGCAGAAGCCACTCGCGTTCTGTGATACGATCATTGTTGGTAGTCAGGCGAACGTCGTTGAACAAATCCCCTCGACCAAATACCCGGCAGAACCGTTCCCAGTGCTTGTCACTGATGAGACCTATGAATACTTTTTCGTCGTCAGCAGTGTCGAATATGCGGTAGACGGACCAGGCGCTGATTCTGGCCGGCATGGGCGGGATGGGGTCTTTAGAAAGGGAAGCATAAGCCATGTGTTGTCCCATAAGAAAGGCGCAGGTCTCGAAAAGAGCGCTTTTGATGAATTTTCCTTCCCCTGTGCGCTCACGCTCGTAAAGTGCGGTAAGAATGCCGATGACGGCGAACATTCCACCCGTAATATCAATAATGGATGCTCCCGCTCTTGTAGGCTGTCCCGGAGGTCCCGTCATGTAAGCCATCCCGCCCATCATCTGGACAACCTCGTCCATGGCATGCCGCTTTTCGTATGGACCATTTAGAAATCCCTTCAGTGATGCGTAGATGAGTTGAGAGTTTACCTTCTTCATTTGATCAAATCCGTAGCCCAGCCGGTCCATTGTTCCCGGTCCGAAATTTTCTACCAGAACATCAACCTGCTCTACAAGCTTGTGAAGGATATCTCTCCCTTTATCTGATTTGATATTTACTGCGATACATCTTTTGTTTCGATTATAGAACGGGTAGTAGCCGATGCCGAACCCACGCAGGCGTCGAGTAGGATCACCTGTGACAGGTTCAATACGGATGACATCAGCACCCATGTCTGCGAGAATTACACCACAGGACGGTCCCATAACTGCATGGGTGAACTCTAAAACTTTAACAGATCCCAATGGAAGTACATCTGAGTTAGCCATTATTTTCCTCCGTCGGTTGAATGTAGAAATTTGAGAGCTTCACTGGCAGAAACCAAGAATCAATTAGAAGTTCTGTATTGTTATCCAAAACTCTGTGAAACAGATTCAGCAACATACTCTGAAAAGATACCACTCCATTTATCCTCTTCCGCTGGTTGATGGAGAGAGGAGTTCTTTTCCAAGAAATATACATTTGGTTTGGAATCTTTCCCCCCTTGGTTAATGTAGATGGTGAAAATATAGCAAGCCCAGATTGTTCATGAGATAAAAGAATGGAGAAAAGAGATTTTGATCAATAATAGTGGTCAAAACTTTGTGCGGAGTTTTATTGTTGGAAGACCTCCCCTATTTCCCCTCCTTGCTAAGGAGGGGTGAAGGGGTGGTCTAAACGTATCAATTCTACCGGAGCCTTCAATGGCAGCACGGTGCGGATACCTGTCATATTGCCTTGATCCGATAGGTTGAAAAATCACCTTTGTCACCGTCAAGGGAGACTTGGAAGCACAGCAACTGTTCTGCCAAAAACTACTTTTCTATTTATACCATCCGTAAATTAGATACTAATTCACACTTAGATACCATTATGTACTTACCTGAAACAGTAATCCTGACAGAAGTTGGCCTTCGAGATGGTCTGCAGAGTGTTGCTGAGTTGGTGTCCTCGGAAGTCAAGCTTGATGCTATTCGAAAATTGGTAGATGCTGGACTAAAACAGATTCAAGTTACATCATTTGTACATCCCAAGTGGGTACCTCAGATGGCGGATGCGGAAGAGGTCTGCGCAGATTTGCCGGAGGCCGAAGATGTGGTTTTCAGCGGGCTCGTCTTGAATGCCAAAGGTGTGGAGAGGGCTTCAGCTGCGGGACTGAAACGAGTAGAGGCGTCCATATCCACAAGTGATACACACAGCCGCAAGAATGCCAATATGGGACTGGATGAAGCCCTGGAGCATCTAAAGAAAATGGTGGAACTGGCTCACGATGCCGGTATGGAAGCCCGCGGTGGACTGCAGAGCGTCTGGGGTTGTGTCTATGACGGCTATCCTCCAAATGAGCGTGTTGTAGAGATGGTTTCCGAAATCATGAACATGGGAGTTGTTGCATTGTCACTGGCAGATTCCACAGGCATGGCTAACCCGATTTCCATCAAGCAGATCCTCGAAAAGACCCTTCCACTCTGTGACGATACTCCTGTGGTTCTTCACCTGCACGACACCCGGGGTCTTGGACTCGCAAATGCCCTTGCAGCTATGGAGATGGGAGTCAATCAGTTCGATACAGCCCTGGGAGGTTTAGGCGGCTGCCCGTTTATTAAAGGTGCAACAGGCAATATTGCCACCGAAGATACATTGAACATGCTAAATGAAATGGGGATTGAATCCGGGGTTGATATCGAAAAAGTAGCTGACGTTTCAAAGACTTTGCAGGGGACAGTTCCGGAGAGCTATTTTACCGGTAAGCTGTACAAGTTGGTGAACTGATGGGACAGACTATTGTAGAGAAAATTCTCTCCCGCCATGCGGGGAAAGAGGTATCAGCTGGCGATCTCGCCATCGTCAATGTAGATGCAGCCATGGCCACCGATGCCACGGCTCCTTTCGCCATTAAAGCCTTCAGGGAGATGAAAGGGGAGAAGCCGTGGGACCCGGAGAAGATGACGTTTGTCATAGATCATGGGGCTCCAGCCCCCAACGAGCGTATTGCCAACCTCCATAAGATTATCCGCGAATTTGTTACGGAGACAGGAAGTAATCTCTATGATGCCGGCTCCGGTATTTGCCATCAAATTATGATTGATGAGGGGCATGTTCAACCGGGGGACCTTGTCATTGGCGCTGACTCTCACTCAGTGACATATGGTGCCATTGGTGCCTTTTCCACCGGTGTAGGGGCTACAGACTTGGCTGCCATAATGCTTACAGGCAAGACTTGGCTGAAAGTGCCTCCTACTATCAGGGTAGAACTGAACGGGAAGCCGAACCCGGGTGTACAGTCTAAGGATATCATTTTGGCTGTGATTGGCGAGCTGGGGATGGATGGAGCCACATATAAAGCCCTGGAATATACAGGCTCTTCCCTGGAGCATCTGTCTTTGGGTGGACGAATGACTATTGCCAATATGGCCGTGGAGATGGGAGGAAAAGCCGGCGTAATTGAGACGACTGGCTTGGAGCTTCCTTTTGAGTTTGAACAGATCCTGCCCGATCCCGATGCGCACTATATCGAACATCACTCCATTGATGTCGCCACCCTAAGGCCGAAGGTCAGCACACCTCATTCGCCGGCAAACGTTACCGATATTGATGAGGTGTTGGGGACAAAGATTGATCTTGTTTTCCTGGGCACGTGTACTAATGGCCGCTTAGAGGATCTTCATACTGCTGCATCTATACTGAATGGCAAGAGATTGGCGTCCGGGGTCAGGATGATCGTTACACCTGCATCACGTAAAGTATTGAACGCCGCCATGGCCGATGGTACCCTGAACATTCTTTCTGATGCTGGAGCCATGTTCATTCCGCCGGGGTGCGGGCCATGCGTGGGCACCCATTTAGGAGTACCGGGAGATTCAGAGACCATCCTGTCTACAGCCAACCGTAATTTCCCCGGACGGATGGGTAACCGCAATGCCAGAGTCTTTCTCTCATCACCGGCAACAGTGGCAGCCTCAGCCCTCAAGGGTGTGATTACTGATCCTGCAGATGTTATGGAGGAGGTTATGTCATGATGGGGAAAGCTCATGTATATGATGTAGATAACATCGATACCGATAGAATTATTCCCGGGAAGTACACCAAGACGCTTGATACCTCAGAGTTAGCAAAACACTGCCTCGAAGACCTCGATGAGGCGTTCAGTAGAAAGGTGAGCCAGGGAGATATCCTGGTGGCCGGTGAAAACTTTGGGTGCGGTTCATCCCGGGAGCAGGCTCCCGTAGCCATAAAAGTGTCAGGAATTTCCGCCGTGATTGCCAAGTCTTTCGCCCGTATTTTCTATCGAAATGCTATAAATGTTGGACTTCCTATTTTAGAGATTGCTGATCATAAAATTATTAATGGGGCCGAGCTTGATATTGATCTCCAGTCCGGTATGGTTAAGGATATGACGGATGGGAAAGAGTATCAATCAGCAAAAATGCCACAGGTCATGATTGATATTCTGGGCCAGGGAGGTCTGGTGAAATACTTAGCTCTTCACGGAGATTATGAACTTTAATTGTGGAGGATTTGATGTACAAAATTTCCCATCTCTTTAGGATTGCGCTTCTTTCCATACTGCTGGCTGACTGTCTTGTTGCACAGACATCCCTTCCTGCTGGAACATCAGTTCATCAGCTTGATAATGGATTGCAAATAATTCTGATAGAGAACTCTGCCCTGCCCATGGTAGGGGTGAACGTGGTAGTAAAAACCGGCTCAGCTTATGAAACATTTGCCACCAGCGGAATGAGTCATATGCTGGAGCATCTTCTGTTCAACGGAACTGCATCCCGGACACAGAAGGAGCTATATGACGACGTGGATCAAATCGGTGGGTATAACAATGCTAATACGGGAGAGTACTACACCAATTATATGATGGTGACACCAGCTGAACATATCCGTGAGGGAATGGAAATCCAGGCAGATATGTTGTTCAATTCCACGTTGCCGGAAGAAAAGTTCGAAAAGGAAAAGGGCATAGTATTGGAGGAGATTGCTCAAAGCCTCACCCGTCCAGCATCACAGATAGAGAGAAATCTTAAGAACATACTCTACCCCGGGCATTCACTTTCGCTTCCCACTTTAGGCACTTATGCTACCATTGAATCTCTACCGTTGCAGAATGTGAAGGAGTACTACATTGGTACCTATGTGCCTAACAATATGGTTCTAAGTGCCGTGGGAAATTTTGATACTGAAGAAATGCTGGGCTCTGTCCGCGAGATATATGGTGAGGCGAAACCCGGGACAGTTTTCCGTCCTGCAGATGAATCTCTTGTTACAGGTATCCATCCTGCGGAAGAGCCGGCTGAAGGTTCTATCTACCACCGAACTCACGGTGGAGATGAATTAATTCTGCATCTCATTTACAAACTCGACGACGAAGACAGAGCTTTCTTTGAGCTGATGGATGAGATACTCGCCGTAGAATCCCCTGCTTGGGAAGAAGAACTGCGCGAGAAGTTCCCGGAGGTTGTGACATCAATAAATCATGAACTGCATCTTTCCCCGCCCGCTAACTTTTTGGAATTGCGGTTAAACTTAACCAAAACTACTGAGATCAGCCCAATTCTTGAGTCGTTTTCGCAAACCCTTGCGTCTTTTAAGATACGCCTGGGATCACATGCAGTGGAAACTTTTGCAGCTAAAGAGAAAACAGATTTCTTCAGGAATCTGGAGAAGCCGCACATGTTCGGTATCTATAATGCCCATACATTCGCGGTGGCTGGAATTGATGGTTGGCTGAATGAACTTGATTTTGACAGCTACTTCAATGCAGCTGAAGAGCTGGGACGATTTCGTCTGTCAGGTGATCCAACTGTTGTAATACATCATCCCATGGATGGGACAGACAAGACAGAAAACGGTATAAGTATCCCTGAATTATTTGAGCATGAAGAGTCAGGATTGACTTTGATTGCAAAACAGAATAGTGTCAGCCGACTTCTAGCAGTACACTTTCTCTTCAAGCATAAGGCGAGGTTGGAAGCGGAATATGGAAAAGATGCGGCCAAGCTGTTCCATGACTGTTTTGGACAGAGGATGGATTCGCCGGAGATTCAGAGAAAGTCCAGCCGCTTTGGACTATCGTTTACTGTTAACGATAATCCGTTTATTCCAATGGACAACATCTACCTCCATCCGGATTTTGGATATATTCGCGTGGAAGGCTTGGCAGAGGATCTTGAAGGTGCTGTTGAGTTTTTGAGCGAGCAGATAAATGGGTTTGTTCCAACAGAAGCAGAGTTTAAGCGAGCGGTTCATGCCAGTGCAGGCGGTCATGGGATGATGGGACAGAATAAAGCCCGGGACCGCTTTGAGGAACTATACAAAGAAACGGTGTACGAAGAGAACCGGTTTACACCGGATACAACGGGTCTGACGTATGAAGAACTTCTGGCATTTGGAGAGGAATACTTTCAGCCTGCTAATATGATAGTCTCGGTTGTGTCTCCATTTGAGCCTGAAGAAGTAAGTGATATGTTTAGCGGTTTCTCTGGTGTTGAGGGAGATCTTATGGAAGAAGATCTGGCCTATGATCGTCCTTTTGCAATAGATGACGAACCTGTAAGTATAGGGGAGGAAGGAGGAGGTGCTCAGTCATACCTCTTCTGGGGGTTCCTGAAGAAAATAGATGAAGCCGATAAACCGCCGCTGAAGGCGCTCTCGCTGTTGCTGAGTGACAAGATTGTCTTTGACATCAGGGAAAAACAGGGAATGGCCTATCGCATGAAGGCTGGTATTGATCTGAAGGGGAATCAAGCTCTCTTCCGCATAAGCCTAGGAACACGACCTCAAAATGTGAATGAACTTTTACCGCAATTTCCCCGTTTCTTCCAACAGTCTATATTGAATGATGTTTCAGACAAAGATTTGGAGAAGTCTGTGAATATGTATCTTGGTCGAATGATGTTTCGCCGACTGTCCAGCATCAATCAAGCTTACTATTTGGGACATTCCTACTATTTTTATGGCGACATGAATGAGGACGCAAAATTCCTGGAGGAATTGAAATCGGTTACATTGGAAGATGTCCGTAGAGTGGCGAAGAAATATATGGATGGAGAGAATCCGATTTCCATCTATGTAAGGTGAAAATTATATCATTCATTATCTGAAAAAATATTAACTTTTCAAGAGAGAAAAGATGATGACCAATCTAAATGACATAGTAAAAACACTCCAAAACCATCAGAAGGAATTAGAGAAAGAATTTCATTTATCTACCATTGGTGTTTTTGGTTCATATGTCCGAAACGAACAAACCGAAGATAGTGATATTGATATTCTTGTTGATTTTAGTGAACCCATTGGAATTCAATTTATTGATCTTGCTAACACCCTTGAGAAAATATTAGACCATCAGGTTGATCTTGTATCGAAAAATGGCATAAAGCAAAGCTACTTAGAACTGATTGAATCAGAAATACAGTATGTCTAAAAGATCGGTTAAATTATTATTCGAAGATATACTGGAATCTGTTGACAAAATTATTGACTATACAGATGGGATGTCTTTTAAGGAATTCTCTGCAGATTCAAAAACAGCTGATGCTGTAGTTAGAAATTTCCAAGTTATTGGAGAAGCAGCAAACAGAATTCCCAAATCAGACAGAAAACTGTATCCTGAGATTGAGTGGGATCGAATTCGAGGTTTTCGTAATAGAATTGTTCATCATTATTTTGGCATTGATTTAGGTATCGTTTGGGATATAATGCAAAATCAGATTGGTGAGCTGAAACAATCAGTAACATCTATTCTTAAAGAGATGAATTTCAATGAAAGATGATGTAACACGCTTTACGAAGAAATGTATTAACAAGGAAAATCGAATTTCTATCGTCTTGTGATGATTCTCACCTCAAAAACATTTCAGAAAGCTTGTAAATCCTTATTGGGAGAACTCACGAAACGTATTGTTATATTTTCATTCTTTATTCTAATTTCATGCAAAGCTACCGATGTTTCGATAGTAGAAATTGATTCGCACGATATTCAGTTAAACATCCGTGTAGCGGACCATCATGCGGATCTTTCTGATAGCGGAATTATGAAAGTAAACCAAGGCTGGAATCTGTTTTATATGAATGGAACTGTCACTGTCCAGTCGCTTGAGATCAACGGTTCACCTGCAGAATATCAATCGTTCCTTTCCAGTGACTCATTGTCTATTCCTAGTCACTTTTGGAGCAAGATTTCAACTATAGATCATGCTGTCCCTGTCCAGATAATTGTGTTTCAATCAACAACGGCAGGTACAGATCAATATTCCATCTCTTATTCCGGTCAGTTTTATGAAAATGTGGAAGATGTTCAATTTTCTAAAGAGAATGTAGGGAGGGAAGTAACAGCTACCATTTCCGATCGGGGAGCGTATTTCAGTTCATCGGCTACGTATTATCCAACTGGAGAGGAGTCCATGGCCAGTTTCAAGCTTACAGCTGATATCCCCGAAAACTGGGAATCCATTAGCGATGGAAACCGGCTTTCCAATGAAACCAGAAACGGACGGAAGATTCAGTCCTGGGAGAATCCATTCAAGAGTGATGGGAATATGTTTATGGCTGCGCCTTTTGTTACAAGATCTACTTGGGTGGACAGTGTGGAGGTCGCCTGCTACTTCTTTCCGGAAGATACATCGCTTTTCGACAGTTACCTCCCGGCCACAGCCCGGTACATCCAGATGTATTCAGAACTCATAGGACCCTATCCGTATGAACGCTTCACGGTGGTTGAGAATTTCTTTCCCACGGGCTACGGCATGCCGGCGTGGACGCTTTTGGGTCAGCAGGTGATTCGCCTGCCGTTCATTGTTTACACTTCTCTCGGGCATGAGGTTCTCCACAACTGGTGGGGCAACAGTGTTTATGTTGATTATGAGCGCGGGAACTGGTGTGAATCTGCAACTGTGTACGGCGCTGACTATCGCTACAAATTGATGCGCTCCGAGGATGATGCCCGCAATTACCGCAAAGATATCCTGAAGCAGTACGACAGTTACATCAGCGAAGAGAATGATTTCCCCATCAGAGAATTCAAATCTCGCACCAGCCCAGGTACCCGCACCATCGGGTACAACAAAGCCATGATGGTTTACCATATGATCGAAGAAGAAATCGGAACAAAACCGTTTTTTAAGGCGTGGCGGGAGATAAACTCTCGATATCAGGGAGAGAAAATATCCTGGGAAGAGTGGATAACAGCTTTTGAGGATTTATCTGGCCGATCCTTGGAGCACATAATTCCGCAGTGGCTTAACCGCCCGGGAGTCCCTATACTTGGTGTGGAACTGTTGGCGGTAACGAAATCGCAAGGCAACTGCCAAGTTGAGTTCCGACTCAACGAGAAGAGTGGACAGGGATACCGTCTTCAGGTTCCGCTTCGTTTCTCAGGGAGCGAGGGAGTATTAGATACTGCAGTCGTGCTTGATAAAACCGAGGAAGAATTCACAATGTCCGTATCGACAGACATGACGACTCTAGAGATTGATCCGGATTACCACCTTTTCCGCCGGCTCTATCCGGAAGAGATCGAACCGATCATATCTGCAGTGCTGGGAGGATCATCCAAGAAATTTATTACTAATGTTGAAGGAGAGGAGGCGCTCTCTAAGTTTGTCGAATTTGGCAGCAACATGACAGAAGAACAGATTACTGTGGTCAGTAATAGTGACTTGGCTGGAGGTGATTACAGTTATGTACCTGTACTACTCAACCCTTCTGAACTCCCCGAATATCTACAGGAGATGTTAGTATGGCAAGACGACTCGGTAGAATTGTTAGGACAAGAGTACCCTCAAGAGGGACGAACATTTATTTTAACGGCAAAGGACTGGATGGGCTTTAGTAAGGTAATGGTTATCCTGACACAGGATTATGACTCTCTGCCGAGGATAGGAGAACTGATACCCCATTACGGGAAGTACTCCTACCTTATATTTGAGGGAGCAAGAAATGTTGGTAAAGGTCAATGGTCTGCAGGGGAATCGCCGTTGCGAGTTAGCTTTCTGGAGAAGAAATTATCTATAGGAGAGTCAATAAACTGAGATTGATAGGAGTTGCTTTCTCCCCGAAATGCACGACATGAGTTTCACTGACGAATTGGGATTTATCTAAGGAGGAAAGTTGACAAGTACTAATGTGATAAGGGTAACTTGTTTTATTATAATGTTGCACGTTCTGATAGTTGCTAAGCCTGGTGGAGTATCTGGTCGGGTCGTTGATATTGAATCGGGAAAACCAATACCCAATGCAAATATCATACTGGAAGAAACTCAGTGGGGGACTACCTCTAGAGAGGACGGATCTTTCCAAATTCAAGGGCTGCCTAAGGGCCAACAGAATATTAGAATATCTGTCATTGGATACGCACCTTTCGAAACAAGCTTTATAGTCATACCCGAAAAAACTATTCATTTAGAGTGTGGTTTGGTTCCTGAGTTAATTATGTTTCAATCGGTAGATGTAATTGGTTTAATGCCATCGAAGTATGCACCTGAGTCAGCACAGTTGATTGAGAAATCAACATTGGTTGACTACGATCGAGAGACAGTATCTGATATCCTAAGCTTATTAAGGGGGGTTGACGTACAAATGGCTCACACTCACAGCCGAAATGTAAACATATCCATTCGGGGTTCATCAGACTACAAGCCGGGAGGTTATAACAATCGAGTGCTTCTGTTAATTGACGGATTCCCAGCTCAAATCCCTAATTCAGGAGCACCTGATTGGAATGCTGTGCCGCTAGAAAATATTGAGAGAGTTGAAGTTGTTAGAGGGCCGGCTTCATCTCTGTATGGCCACAATTCAATGGGGGGAGTGGTTAATATTGTTACTAAAAACCCGGGACACGCCAAAAAGATAGAGACGAGTGCATCTATAGGAAGTTTTAATACTATTTCGGCTGTGATAAAGCACTCAAAAAGATTGAAATCCTCTGGAATACAGAGTTCTTTGGGGTACAACTCATCGGAAGGGCATAGATTTAATGCAGACCATGAGCTACTGAAGGCATCCATCAAGATGTCTAAAAATCTCAAGGAAGAAAGAAAGCTTGTCGGCTCCATAATATTTTCCAAATCCGGGAATGGGCAGCCAGGGTTCGTTTATCCTGAAAAGCCGAATCTTATTTCCTATCGGCATTCGGACAGGGACGCCATTTATGTTCAAGGGTTCTATTCTTATCCTTTCTCACCGAGGACAACGTTGACAACTTCTTTTGCTCTGAACCATTTTAACACACTGTACACAGACAGAAAAGACACACCAGAACACGAAGTGGAAGGAGAGACCCGGTATCTTGATTGGAGCCTAACTTCGCGCAACGAATTGCAGTTGGTTAAGAACAACGCTTGGCTAGTTTATCTGGGTTCGGATTTAAGCTATGAGCACACAAAGGTAACTGTCTTGAATCCAATCTATAGAGATCCTGAACAGTACACAGTGGCAGGATTTTTTCAAGCTCGCCACCTGCTCGTAAGAGGTTGGACAATCGGGTTTGGTTCTAGGTTTGACTACCGTAGGGTTAACCCCGGATTAGGGTACAGTTCTCGAAAATTCCTTTCAATTTCTCCCAAGCTAAATATGGTTTACACCCAACGAGGCAATAGAGTTTTTCACGTGTCTGTAAATAAGGGATTTCGTGCACCATCCGTTTCGGAGCTCTATCTTCAATATCAAAGTGACTACGGGCTAACATTCCAAGGAACATCTACCCTTAAACCTGAGACGTTATGGGCGGCGGAAATGGGATATGACAACCAACATTTTTCTTCTGTCCATTGGACTTTAAATCTGTTTTATAATCATTATCGCGATATGATAGATTTTGTTTATACACTTCCCGTCAAGGCCATGAATCGAAACAACGTGCAAGGCACAGGAGCAGAACTGGCTTTCAAATTACGCCTTAGCCGGGGATTATCTGTTAATGTGGGCTACTCATATTTAAAAATGATTGATCTTGATGGTAGAGATCCTATTCTTTATCGACCTAAAAATAAACTGACAGGTACAGCAACGTATCAACATGGCAGGTTCTTAATATTACTTACAGGCCGTTATCAGGATAATCAGATTTACAGCGACTTTCTTAGTGATGAACATAGTTACGAAGATGACAAGATCGTTTTTCCCATTAAGTCTCTCCCCGCGGTTGCTATCTATGATCTGAATATTCATTATCAATGGGGACGCATTAAGATAGGACTTTCAGTAAGAAACCTTATGAATACCGAGTACAACTTAATTCAAGATTTTCCGATGCCGGAGAGAAGTTGGAAGCTTAAATTTAGCCTATCAAACAAGAAACTTACATAGGAGACAATCAAAGATGATAACAAGAAAAAACGTTTTGTGGACAATTCTGTTATTTGTTGCTGTAGGGTTGATGATATCATGTGAAGATGAAGAGGGTTTGCCGGAATCCGGGACGCTGTTAGGTATAGTTACGTTCACTGGCAGTTGGCCGGATACCGGAGATGTATTTATTTCGCTCCAGAATAGCTGGCCTCCTACAGGTGCACCATACGCACTTGAAGTGATTATAGAAGAGGATCTCTCCAGCGGACAGTATGGTTTTAGCTTTGAGGAGGTGGCTTTTGGAACTTATGGGGCGTTGTCCGTCTCTTGGGAAGATCCAAATGACAACAATCCCGCCACTAATCAGCACATTCTCGGGGCTTACGGAGCAACAGCTCAGGCTTACTTCATGGATGCTGACTCCCTTGTTGTGTCTGCGGAGAATGCAGAATTGACAGGATTGGATTTCGGCGCCGATCTCAACTTGGCAACCAGCCAATAAGGTTGGCCAAGCCAGTTATTATAATGAGCTGAGAAATGGCTACAGCAGGGCTCTGAATTTATTGATTGCAACAATTTCGATAGTGATAACTTTTGTAATGGCTCAACTGTTGGCTGGTACTCCCCCCGACTCTGGAGAGAAAGAGCTTCCCATAAAACCGGTTCCCGGATTGCCGGCAGCTGCCGAAGCATACTACTCGCCGGACGGAAAAAGCATTATTTGTAATGCCAAGGTACAAGTGGATGATGAGGTACACCACGTTTACGTGGCTAATATTGACGGCACGGATATCCGCCGTATCAATGACCGCGGAGAAGATGCCTGCTCATATTTCTTTCCTTCCGGAGATAAGATCATCTGGACGTCCACCCGGGATCACCCCGATATCCCGGTAGGTGACTGGTCAGTACCGACCATATACCCACAAGGCGCCGAGCTGTACGTCAGTGATCCTGACGGATCAAACGTTCAGCGCCTGACGCACAACAAGTACTACGATGCGGAGGTCTCCGTCTCCCCGGATGGTAAGTGGGTACTCTTCACCCGGCAGATCGACGGCAAGCTGGACCTGTGGCGGATGAAGCCTGATGGGACAGAAGAATTCCAGATTACTCATACGGACGAGTGGCAGGAAGGGGGTTCGTTTTATATGCCCGATAGCGAGACCATTCTTTACCGGGCGTGGAAACGGGAATTCGATGAAACTAGAGCTAAACCCATGACTATTTTTACCATCAATCATGATGGTACAGACCT
>CAZHRR010000024.1:0-8165 GCA_964534955.1 uncultured bacterium | reverse complement strand
AAACTAGAGCTAAACCCATGACTATTTTTACCATCAATCATGATGGTACAGACCTGACACAGATAACCTTCGAAGATGACAAAACAAACTGGGCTCCGCATCCTGGTCCAGATGGCAAACATTTTGTATTTGTGAAAGTGCTGCCGCCGCACAATTTTGAGATTTATCTGATGAACATCGCAACGGGAGAGCAAACGCGCCTTACCTACAGTGATGCTTTCGATGGTTTTCCAGTTATGTCCCCTGATGGAAAGAGTGTCCTGTTCAGCTCCAGCCGCAATGCCGCTCCCGGTGAACGTAAACTGAGCCTGTTCATCATGGATATTAGTTCGCTTATGGAATAGAGAATTGTGAGTAAGTAGGTCAATCTTTCTAGATTGACTATCTAAGTGCACAATAACAACCTTCCCAAACCTTCGGTATTAGGTTGGGATAGTTTTTACTTCAAAAACCCGCTTGCGGGTATAGTATTTATAGCACAATTGTAAGAGAACACAGAACTCCAGCGGAGTTCAACCCTCCGTCAAATATCGAGACCTAATTCCTTCTTTACCACCTCCCAGGGGACTTCACCTTCTTCCTTCATTGCTGCGTCTATATCTCTGGCGTCAAAGTAGTCTTCCAGGAACTCCTCAACGAGTTCCTTTATTATGGTACTCATAGGTTTTTTCTCCAAACTGGCAATAACACGCAAGGAATTTAAGTCTTCTTCCGGGAGACGAATGGTTGTGGCAACGTTCATTCTATTCTCCTTATCTGATATCATAATATTTCAGTGTTTTAATATATGAACAAAGGAAAATTTAACCCCTTTTGTAATAACCCAAATTCCGACACTGATCTGCATATCTTCTACCAATTACCCCATCTTGTGTTAGTAGTTTGTATACGTTTATCCCGAAAAAGTACCGCTACGGACCTACAATCTATTACCTGTCTACTCCCGTCAAAGCGGGAGACGACAGGCAGGCGGCAAATAAGCGACTTTCGGTTTTTAACTCACCCCTCCCGATAAATCGGGACCCCTCTCTTATGAAGCAGAGGGGGAAAACATTAATAAACAACGATTTATGCATCCCTCTCTTTGTAAGAGAGACCGAGGGTGAGTTCGAAAAGCTTGGATTTGTTTTTCAAAACTTCCTTATTGCATCAACAAAAATATTCTCACTTATCAAGTGAATACGTTAATCCATCTAATTGCTGGAATTACAGTCTGCCGTGTTATTACCACTCTTCCAATATCGGAATTAGGGCAATGCGCGTACTTTTTAAATCAAATATCCAAGAAAGGCTTTGAAGTAAAAGAGTTTATAGGAGGCGCGAAACCAACCCCCACCGATTCACTCTACACTTTCAGAAACCTAAGATCTTAAGGCTACTGGGAACTTCGGGAGAAATTCAAGAATCAAGAGATCAATATTCCTAACCATCAGAGACTCATTGAAGATCATATTTCACACAGGTATAAGATAGACTCAGAGAAGACGGTAACCATAGAATCCAAAGACAAGATAAAGAAGAGAACAGGGAGATCCCCGGATTACTTAGATGCGTTAATGATGGGTGCGGTGGGGGAAAGCTGGTTGAATTCGGGGTGATAGAGAGGGTGGCGGTGTTCTGAGTGGAGTTCTTTACATCTAAAAACCAAGGAGGAAATTAATTACTAAAGTGTGGGAGTGAAATCAAGTGTTAATTTTCACAGACTATAATTCAATGTTCTCTTTTTTGATTCGTTTTTTAATCACAGCATCAGAAACACCAAATTCTTCATTGATTAATCTTGAGACAGCACCTATAAGTAAATCAAGATTTAAATCTTCACCGATCGACTCTATAAAACTTTCTATTTTATCTCTATGACCATTAATTCTCTCCTTAAGTAAATCTACTGGCACTAATAATCTACCAGCAAACTCATGTGCTTGAAACTCGAACCAGGATAAATTATCTTCTGATAAATTCTTTCTAAAATCTAACCACCTATCTTCTGTATCAAAATCAGCGAGTTTTATCTTATCTTCGTGTAAAACATAGTGACCTAATTCATGAGCAAGTGTAAATCTATACCTCTTAACGAAACGATCATTATATACATACTCAGAATCTATATATATGGACTTCATATCTTTGGAAAGATACCCATCTATATCTATATCTGTTCTCAGTCCGGGAGTAGGAATTACGTTTATACCCAAATCAAATTCAATAATTTCATCTACTGGAATCGGTAGAGATAGTGGATCATGACAATATTGTCTACGAAATACTTCGGCTCGTTCCCGAATTACTTCATATGACAACCACTCAGGTTCCAAAAGACTAACTTGTCTTTATAAGAGAAATAAGGTCTTTGAGCTCTTTCTCCGTGGGGGGGTCCCCACGCAAGGTCCGAAAGAACACCGGAAGTTTATTTATATCGAAACCCTGGGGTTCAATTTCATGTGGAATACAACTTAAAGCGGCTAAATCATAAAGTGTATTCCATTCATCTGAACCAGATTTTATTTCAAGTACTTCTGCAACCGTCTGTAAAACTTCTTTGCTTTTTGGAGCTGCATGTACTCCCCGTTCTATCTTACTCCAGTTGCTGGGATCTAACTCCGCTTTTTGGCAAAATAACCGCAGGGTTATTCGCTGTTTTTCTCTCAGTGATCTAATATATTGTCCAAACTGTTCCATGGCTCCTCCTGTATCCTCTGTGGTAATTTACTACCACAATTTCTAATAATCAATAGCTATCACATAATTAAGTTCTTGGCTGCTGCCGAAGCGTACTACTCACCGGACGGAAAGCACTTTGTTTTTGTAAAGGTTGAACCATCGCACAATTTTGAGATTTACATGATGAACATCGAAACGAAGGAGCAAACCCGCCTTACATACAGTGATGCTTTCGACGGCTTTCCAGTGATGTCCCCGGACGGAAGGAGTGTTCTGTTCAGCTCCAGCCGCGATGCCGCTCCCGGCGAACGTAAACTGAGCATGTTCATAATGGATATCAGTTCGCTGATGGAGTAGTTGCTGGTGAGTAAGTAGGTCAATCTTTCTCAGCCTGCCCTATCCCGAAGGTTCGGGAGGGCTGGCAGGTAGATTGACCATCAAAGCGCAAACTGTCTTTCCACCTTATTTTAGGACGGCTGGCAGGCATGGTATGGCACGGCAGATAGGGTTCAACGGACAGGATTCGGCTAAATCAGCGCCTTTTATCCACCACAGCCCTGATAAAATTAACAGAGGTATGCAATTAAATGCTGGTATGTTCGTATAGGATGGTATACATTTATACCGGTATATATGTATAGGATATCTGAAAATGCTTTACCCAAGACATCTTGAAAAAGAAATACTAAATGAATTAGACAGTCCACGGGCACTATTTATTTTAGGCGCCCGCAGAACCGGAAAGACATCGTTGTTACAACGAATTCGTGAACAACTTTCTACTGGCAGCAAATCCCTGTACATTGATTTTGAAGATCCGGATGCGCTGTCAATTGTGAAAACAGGCTACAAGAGCTTTTTGGCTTACATTGACGGGCTGGGTTTTTCTCCCGGACAGAAAGTATATGTTTTTTTGGACGAAATTCAGTACTTGAGAGATTTTGCCTCATTTATTAAGTTGCTGGTAGATCATCATTCCAACCGTGTCAAACTAATCTTGAGCGGTTCATCAGCGGCACAGATCAAATTCCAGTTCAAAGATTCATTAGTCGGGCGGAAATTTATTTATGAACTGCTTCCGCTTACATTCCGGGAATTTGTCGTTTTTAAGGAGGAACAGAATTTGGTGCGTCTATTAGGTGCCAACAGACAGCAGGCGGATACTGACGGCCTCGGATTTTTTGTTAAAGATTTGCTCCGGTATTACCATGAATATATGAATTACGGCGGGTATCCTGAAGTTGTTCTTGCGGCCGAATATGCAAAAAAACAAAAGCTGCTAAAGGAAATCTCTCATGCCTATATCTTAAAAGACATCCGCAATATATTCCAGGTAGAAAGGCTTGATTCATTTAATAATCTGGTGAAAATCCTGGCTTTACAGGTCGGCCAGCTTCTTAATGTCGCCTCCTTGTCCCGGGACAGTAAAACCACCAGACCTACAGCAGAGAAATATATTAATATCTTGGAAGACACGTTTATTCTCCGGCGTGTTCCGCCGTTATTCACCAATAAGAAAAAAGAATTGAGAAAAATGCCTAAGATATTTTTTCTTGATACGGGTCTTCGAAACTATTTAATAAATATCTTTTCTGAATTTTCATATCGAACAGACAAGGTACAATTACTTGAAAACACAGTCTTCTCCGCAATGTGGAAAAACCGTGAAATAATGGATAAGTTATATTTCTGGCATACGGCGGACGGTAAAGAAGTTGATTTTATTCTACAGAAGGGAGTTGATTATATCCCCTTTGAAGTAAAGGTAAAACGAACAGCTGTCAATCATCTGAAAATATTCGCTGAACTATATAACAGTCCTGAAATGAATCTTGTGCGATTGGAACCGGGTACTATATCCGAAGGATCCTGTGGACAAACAAGTGCAAATATTCGGGTGATACCTCCCTGGGTCATTTAGAACAAAAATCTATGCAGCTAATACTCAATACTTTCGGTGCCTATCTCTACAAGTCAGGGGATATTATTAAGATCAAGGTACTGAAGTATAAAATCGCTTAAATGAACGCTCCCTGCCTACATTACCTGCCCGATTGGCAGGCAGTAGACGGGTAAGCACTAAAACAAGGATTGAAACAATGATTCTAAGTTTCTTGAGAATGTGCCGATAATGGTTTCAGATGAATACATACAAGCACCTGGTATTTTAAAAAATCAGAGAACTGAATGAGCAAATCAGAATTGACAGTTGAATATTTAGAGAACCATTCACGCGCAAACAGCTTTGTTAGGGGTCAGACTTATTATCAGGAAGGAGCTGTGGAGCGGATAGTGAAAAAAGATAATGTTTACGAAGCTCAAGTATATGGTACACGTCGGTATACTGTAGTCGTTCATGAACACGATCTTGAATTTGAATTTTTCTGCAACTGCCCCTACAATTTTGAGGGTTTTTGTAAACACAGTATTGCCGTAGGGCTGGCTATTATTAATAGTGAATTTACGATAGACCAAGAACCAGCAAAAAAAGGACCATCGAGCGATGTTTCCAAACAGCAATTTTTTGAAGAGATTTTCCCAGCGATTGAGAATGGCAATAAAATAGAGTTCTTAACAGAACTTCTTAGAAAGCACGATGAAATGCGTTCTCAGTTTATGGCTTTTCTTAATCAAGGGGGGAAGGCGGATTGGCATCTATCAGTTGATGATATTCGGGAACAAGTTCACGAAACCCTGTCCAGTCTGGATTTTTCAGATATTGATTATGAAAGTGTAAACTATTCTTCGTATGGTAGATATGTAGAACAATGGGAACTGGATTATGATATTGCCAAGGAAAAGGTCAGTGATGTATTCAGTGGTTATAAAAGCGATATGTTAGATTATCTTAACCGGGGCAGTTTGTTGAATGCATTCACGGTATTGTTAGGAGTCTATGAAGGCTGGAATAATATTCATTATGCCGAAAACGATGATCATTGCATCTTCGATGACACCGATTACAATTATGAATTATTAACGGAGTTTAAATACATTTTTGAAAGCGTCATCCATACCCTTGAAAAGACAGTTTTTTCAAATGTTTCCATCAAGAAGTCTATCAAATTGTTGTTCGACCGGTTTCGCTATTATTCCACAATAGAAGCAAAAGAAGAGGACATCGAGGATGAAATCTATTATGACCTAACACTATTTGAAGACCTCATCATTTCATTGCTGATCAACCGACAAATTGCGGAGTATGTAAATGAATTATTGGAAGAGTATCAAGTGAGTGAAAGAAATACAGTTCACGTTCGGCTTAAAATTGCCGAGCTTTTAGAAGATTCGGATTCGTGGTATCAATGGGCGGAACAGTTTGCTGGTATTGAATATGATGTGACTAATCAATTACTGGGAAAATATGATCAATCCCAAAATCAAGATCGTTTCTATGCCATTGCCAAAAAGGCATTAAATGTATGGCCGGATAAGGTGGACACTTATCTGTTGTCTAAAGTATCATCAGAAGTTGACAGACAGTTATACGTCTCAATTTTGACAAATTACACTAAACGCAAGAAAGATATTCAATGTTATAAAGAATTGAGAGATTATCTATCCGTTGGTCAGCGTAATAAGTTTATTTCGGAATGCAGATACCACGGACCTTTTTATGTTCAAGTGCTGAAAGAGGAAGAACGGTTCGATGATATATTAGACTACGTCAAGAAAAACTTTGATAGCTACGATTTTCATCTACTGATTCGTCCCATTCTAAACGTATACCCGGTGGAATGTTTTGAGGTTATCAGAGGCAAAACTCGAAAGACACTGAAGAATCAGCGTGGCAGGAATGTCTATCAACAGATTATCCTGTGGTTATCGGAAATGAAAAAAATTCAACCCAAGCAACGGGAGACCGAAAAATTCATTAAAGAATTATTTGATTGGACGCCCCGTCTGCCAGCTCTGCGCGATGAATTGCGTCGGGCCGAATTGATTATCAGTTAAACTTTTTTTGATTTAAAGTTATTATTATTATTCGTTGTGCAATAGGACAGAGTTAGGAATATCTGAAGCTTTCAAAGGTGCAGGTTGTCCCTATAACCACCTTGAAACCACCCGAACACTACCCTGAAACTGTCCAAAGGATAGTTGACCTTATTATAGTAAATCCTTCCATCACTCGGCAAGAGATAGCTAACTTGGTTGGTCTCTCCATCGACGGGGTAAAATATCCTAGAGTTACCCCGATATATTGAGGAAGGATATGGGAAAAGGATATATTGCCTGATTCAGCTTTGATTGACTTTATATGTGGCGAAGAAACTCAGCGAGGCCATTAATGACCACGCTTATTCTTGAAAAGACGGCTTCCAAAGGATTCTGTGGAAAAGCTGCCTGTTAAAAGATAGCACCCTTCAGGATGGTTTTGTTATTAAGCGCAGGGGTTCAACCCCTCGCTTGCTTATTATTCTGTAAATTCCCAATATCATGAACGTCTTCGTCACTGGCGGTACAGGTTTTGTGGGGGGTTACGTTCTCGAAGCTCTCCAAAAGACTGGTCATCAAATCATAACGCTGGTACGACCGGGGAGTGAACACAAGCTCCCTGCTGATTTTTCTGGTGAGACCGTCCCCGGTGATATATTCGACTTTACCTTCCCAACAGAATGCGATGTTGTGATTCACCTTATCGGAATCCTCCGCTCTAACCGTTGGCGGGGAGAGGCCTTTGAGAAGCTTCACTTCCGGGCTGCAAAGATTGTTGAGGATAAGGCTGTGGCTGCTGGCGTCAAACGATTCCTGCTGGTAAGTGCTAATGGAGTGAGACCGGACGGCACAGCGTATCAGCGGACGAAGTACATGGCTGAGCAGTATCTCCGCAACAGCGTTTTGGAATGGACCATCTTCCGCCCATCGGTGCTGTTTGGCGATCCGGCCTATCCCAGCGGAGACGTGGGTAAGCCTGAGTTCAGCTCTCTTCTTTACAGACAGATAATAAAGCCACTAGTACCGGCACCCATGTTTCACCCCGGGTTGAAAATTAGACAGGCAGGTGAGTTTAAGCTGCAGCCAGCCTATGTGGGCGACTTGGCGAGGGGCATTGTTGAGGCTCTTACAAATGACTTGTCAGCTGGGAAGATCTATCATGTAGGCGGTCCGGAGGAGATGACATGGAAGGAGATCATTGATACTATTGCTTTCACTGTAGGTAAACGCCGCAAATGGAAAATTCCTGTGCCTGCCTGGGGGATCGGAGCAGCAGCGGCTGTGCTGGGGTGGCTGCCGTTCTTTCCTGTCACCCGGGATCAGATCACCATGCTGATGGAGGGGAATACGTGCGATGGTAGTGACTTCTACCGTGATTTCGACATCCAACCAACAGCTTTTACTCCCGAGAATCTAGGATATCTTCGTTAGAAAGATCGGTTCTTGACCTATTAGTGTGGGTAACTTTTGCTGATGCTTGTTTCTAAAATAAGTCGAAAATACTTTTTCATTATTGAGTTCACTCCGAAAACAGATTTTTTCAATCAAGCTAATCGGGGCCTGGTGAG
>CAZHRR010000023.1:0-23452 GCA_964534955.1 uncultured bacterium | reverse complement strand
TGGATAAGTCAGTAAAGGGGTTTGAGATTAGAGAACCAAAAGGTGGTTGGAAGCACTATGATCTTTCCACGGTTGACTTTGAGGAGCTTAAGAACAGATACCAGAAAGGGAAGAAGCGAATCCAGATTGAGCAGTTAAGAAAGACTATTGAGATCAAACTGAGCGTCTTAATACAAGTCAACCAGTTGCGGATGAACTTCAAGGAAAAATTCCAGGAGATCATTGATGAGTATAATCACCCTGCTGTCAGCTTGGATGATGTTTTCGATAAACTGGTAAATCTCAGTCAGGATCTAAAAGATGAAGAAAGACGCTACATTCGAGAAGAATTGGAGAACGAAGAAGATCTGGCCGTTTTTGATCTCCTGACTAAGCCTGACTTAGACCTTAACGAAAAGGAACAGAAGAAAGCCAAAGCTGTATCCCGCCAGTTGCTGGAGACTCTAAAGGCAGAGAAATTGGCTCTTGATTGGCAGACTAAACAGCAAGCCAGAGCCAGTGTAAAACTTTCCATAGCAGAAATGGTTGATCTGCTTCATCCGCCTTATTCTGATGACATCTATTTTCAGAAGTGTGATGTGGTATATCAGTACTTATTTGACTTGGAGAAACCTTGACTGAAAGCGGTTAATATCATTTTATTTAGAGCATAATATTGTCACTTTTACTCCCACTTTATAGTAGCCAACGTAATAGCCACTATTGTATCTCGTTCAGTTTGAAGTGGATGAAGCTAAGTTTAACTTGATCATCCCTGCTATCCTGATTTTACCAGGAGCGAATGTGATAAGAAGTATGAGGATAGAAGTCAATAGAAAATCGTCAAACGAAAATTAAAAGGGTTCTCTCAGCGAGCGACTAAAGCCGCACGCTTAATCAAATAAACCCCCATAAATGGGGCTGTCTCCCTAACAAGCGGCTTTAGCCGTCTTTCTTTTGCGAAGCACCCTGCGGGGATTTAGCGTGTTCATTTTGCGAAGCATCCTGTGGAATGGACTCGCTATTATTTACCCTGATCTACTCACCAGCATTATTGTTGTGTCCATACGATCATTAGCCTGATTAATGCACCAGCTTTTATTGATTCAACAATAATCATTGTTTATTCATGCGCTTAATGAAAAAATTGCCCGAATTATTCATTTGGATTAATCAGGTCTATTATTTTACTAAAAGCTTGATTTCACTCCATTTAGTAATTATCCATCCTAATCCTCATAAATCAGGCTATAAGCTCAGATCTTCCATTCTGAACTTCCGAACAGCCCAAATTGTGGTTAAATTTCAACATTATCAGGTCCAAATAATAGAGAGTTTGAATACGTTAAATAATTTTAATTCCAATATCACTACATACTAATGTCAAATCAAGTTACACTTAACCAACATCTCCTCGACCTCGAATATGCAGTCCGGGGGCCACTGGCAATTCGGGCTGCAAAACTTGCTCGGCAGGGAAAGAAAATCATACCGTGCAACATTGGGAATCCTCAAGCTTTAGGCCAGAAGCCTATGACTTTTTACAGGCAGGTACTCAGTCTTATGGAGTTTCCTGAAGCCATTCGAAATGAGAGAAGTCGAGGTGATTTCATTTCAGGTGATGTTCTCGATTATGCAGAGGATTTTCTATCGCATGGCCCAGGTACAGGTGCATACACCGAGAGCAAAGGACCTCTATTTATCCGGGAAGCTGTTGCTAAGTTCATTAATAAGCGTGATGAAGTAGAAACATCAGACGGTATACCGTCCGATCCGGAAAATATTTTTCTAACAGATGGTGCCAGCGCCGGAGCTCGAAATATCATCGAATTACTGGTCGCCAAGCCCAATGATGGTATCATGATACCTATTCCGCAATATCCGCTCTATTCAGCCACAATCAGGAGGTGCGGAGGTGTGCAGGTAAACTATTTTCCAGATGAGGATGACGACTGGGCTCTAACACGTGACATCCTTGACGAATCAATTTCAGATGCAAAGAAGGATGGAGTGAATGTTAAAGCAATCGTAGTCATCAATCCGGGGAATCCCACAGGAGCTATCCTGGATGAGTCCAGCATAAAGGATGTTGTAAACTTCGCTCGGGAGAATGGAATAACTATTATAGCAGATGAAGTTTATCAGGAGAATCTTTACGGTGCAGAGTTTATATCATTCGCCAAGTCAGTAGGGGAGGAGAAAATTCCTATCTTCAGTCTTCACAGTGCCTCAAAAGGATTCTATGGTGAATGTGGGCATCGCGGGGGATACCTGGAGGTACGAAATCCTCCCAAGATTGCCGGAACTGAGGCACACTTTAACGATATTCTGGTAAAGCAGGCTTCGGTCAGCCTCTGCTCCAATACTGTTGGACAGGCACTTATTTACATGGTAGTCAATCCGCCACAGGAGGGAAGCGATGCTTATCCTCTTTTCGAGGAAGAGAAGAAAGCCATTCTTGAGAGTCAGTTTGAGAAAGCAACCATGATCAAGAATGCTTTTCAGGAAATGGACTCAGTAGATTGCTTTGGACGAATAGGCGCCTTATACCTGTTCCCACGCCTTAATAATCTTCCCAATGGGAAAAGCGACTTCGATTACTGTATGTCCCTTTTGGATGAGACCGGATTGAGTACAGTAAACGGTTCTGGATTTGGACAGAAGGAAGGAACTCAACATTTGCGGATAGCTTTTATCCCGCCAAAAGAGATGCTTCATGACGTATTGCCTAAATGGATTGAATTCCACAACAATTATGTTCAATCTGCATAAATATCAAAAATGAGTCCACTCCTTAAAGGGGCTAAAGCCCCATATTTGTTTGTTTTTTTGCTTAACCCCCGCCCTAAAGGACGGGGTAATTATATCTTTGTATCAATTATTATACAGACACTTACCCCATCCTTTAGGATGGGGGAAAAAGACGAATACCACAGGACTTTAGTCCAAAATGACCTTTTTGGAGTAAACTCAAAAATTGAATTATGTTTGGAACCTCAACGATAGATTATCGGTATATGGTATTAAGAGTGATTAAAAAATAGAATACATGGAAAGATTGATAAACATACAAATGAACGATACATTACTTATCATACTTATTCTGACATCTGTTGTCATGACAGCTGCAACCTTTTTTCTCATTAAATGGATTAGAAAGCGTCGTGCTGCATTAAAAAAGAAAGAACTCCCACCTGAAACTTCATCCATATTCTTCGTTCCGACTTCAAAGTATAATGGTACATTGGCAATGGTTGTAAAGAATATACTTCCGCCTTCCATACGCAGAACTCATGATATGTCAGGAAAGCAGGCATTGCAATTTAAAATACATCGTGACGACTTGAAGGTCGACGGCTGGGCATCAGATGGTCACATTCAAGGAGAATATCACGACTTGGGCGATCAACGCTATTATGTATATATTCAGCCCATGAGAAAAGGCCGGCGAGGTATCGAACTCGAAGACTTTCTCACTGAATTTTCCGTCAGTATTGCTTCTTAATTAGTAGTAATCCAGAAAAGCAGAGCATAGAAATTGGTGAGAGGTAGTTGGTAGAGTGGTGAGTAGTTTCTTGTAGTAAGCATCACAAATAACCAGTTTCCAATCACCCAGCCTGCCCCCGACCAGCGGCCTGCCCGACTATGCCGTTCAGGCAGGGAGGACTGGCAGGCAGTCACTACTCACCAATTAACTATTTCCTGCCTAAATTCTACCTATGTCAGATGAATTGCTGATTCTTGTTCCTGTTTTCAATGCCGGGAGGCATCTGAACGACTTTTGTAGAGAACTTCGAACTTATACCCCGGCTGATATTTTATTTATTAATGACGGCAGCACTGATGATACTCACACTGTTTTAAAGCAGCTTGGATTATTTTCTTTATCTCATCCTAACAACATGGGGAAGGGGAGAGCTTTGAAAACAGGAATGAGGTACGCTGTAGAGAACAATTACCGTTCCATCCTGACTTTAGACGGAGATATGCAGCACCCCCCGAAATACATCCCGAAATTTCTCGTAAAAGTAGAAAAGGATAAAATTGTCATTGGTAATCGTTCAGATTACTCCAATATGCCGCTTCATAGACGCTTTTCCAATACCGTCACATCTCTGTTAATATCCATCCGCACAGGAATTCATATAAGAGACTCCCAATGCGGTTTTCGGCTATATCCTGCGCAGTTATGCCAAGATCTTGACTACAGTGAAGACGGATTCCAGTTTGAGAGTGAAATCATCATTAAAGCCTTTTTGAGTGGTTATGGGGTGGAACATGTTTCTATTCCTACTATTTACGGATCGGAAAAGTCATCCATGCGAAATATCCGGGATACACTTAAATTCGTCGCCATGTACTTCCGAAGTTTCTTCTGGTAGATATGATGAAGTGGTTGAGAAAATTGTACGATTGGGTGCTTCATTGGGCTGAAACTCCCTACGCTGTCCCGGCATTGGTCATTCTTGCTTTTGCAGAATCATCCTTCTTTCCCATTCCCGTGGATGTTCTGTTGATTGCTATGGCATTCTCAATTCCCAAAAGATCCTTCCGTTATGCCACTTACACATCACTCTTCTCTGTATTAGGAGGAGTGGGAGGTTACATAATCGGTTTTTATTTTATGCAGTATGTAGGAAAATCGATCATTGGTTTTTACGGATACCACGAACAGTACAGTATCTTGTCACAGACATTTCAGGAACACAATTTTATTGCTATCCTGGTAGCAGCATTGACGCCAATTCCTTATAAAGTTTTCACAATCACAGCGGGTGCCACAAATGCTGATTTTATGGAATTTATGGTCGCGTCAATATTAGGACGATTTGCTCGTTTCTTTGCAGTGAGTGCTCTCATTTTTTATTTTGGTGAAAGAATTAAAAGTTTCATTGATCGTTATTTCAACTTAATGAGCATAATATTTGCATTTCTCCTCGTAGGTGGTTTCGTTGTCATAAAGTACCTCTTTTAGAATCCTTTAATAAACCTGATGTGTGAAGAAAAAAGAGTTAAAATTTGCCTGCCTGTTCGTAGTGGAACTCAGACAGGTCTGATTAAGGCGGGATACGTAGTCAATAGCGGGGCTATGGACAAGTTTCCCAACGAAAAGCAAGCGAATTATAGACTTTTCAATTTGCATAATAGGTTTTTCAAAGGGTTCTTTTAATTGATGACAAGAAAGAATAGCACTAAATTCAACGACGTCATTACGGGGTGTAGCGCAGTCCGGTTAGCGCGCGTCGTTCGGGACGACGAGGTCGGGAGTTCGAATCTCCCCACCCCGACTTAGTTATGACTGGAACTGAAGAATTACCAAAACTCTGTAGTTTTATACAAAAATATCCTGCCTGAATGTCTCAATACGATCACAAATCTATAGAAAACAAATGGCATAAGTACTGGGAGGAGAACAAAACCTTCCGTACTGAGGAGAACTCTGACCGCCCAAAATATTATGTACTTGACATGTTTCCCTATCCATCCGGTCAGGGACTTCACGTCGGACATCCACTGGGTTATATAGCCACTGACATAGTTGCCCGCTACAAAAGAATGAGGGGTTTCAACGTCCTCCACCCAATGGGATGGGACGCTTTCGGGCTTCCTGCTGAGCAGCACGCTCTTGAAACCGGTACTCACCCTGCCAAAACTACAGCCGCAAACATCGAGAATTATCGTCGTCAACTGAAGATGCTGGGTTTTTCATATGACTGGGATCGTGAAATCAACACTACTGACCCCGACTATTACAAATGGACACAGTGGATATTTCTTCAGCTTTACAAGAAGGGATTGGCATATCAGGCCGAGGTTCCGGTTAATTGGTGTCCGGAATTAGGTACAGTCCTGGCGAACGAGGAAGTAATTAACGGTAAATCTGAAAGGGGAGAGCACCCTGTCTTTCGAGTGCCCATGCGTCAATGGATGCTCAAGATTACTGACTACGCTGAAAGCCTGCTCGAAGGGCTGGATGACCTAGATTGGCCTGACAGTGTAAAGGAATTACAGCGAAACTGGATTGGTCGCTCTGAAGGTGCTGATGTGATCTTCCCATTACCGTCTATCGAGAGGGAAATAACGGTTTTCACCACTCGTCCCGATACGCTCTTTGGTGCAACTTATATGGTTCTTGCACCCGAACATCCTTTGGTATTAAAACTAACTACTCAGGAAAATTTACTGAGAGTTAAGGGGTACATTGATCGGGCATCCAGGAAATCCGATTTAGACAGGACCGAATTAGCGAGAGAAAAGAGTGGTGTCTATCTTGGTGTTGATGCAATTAATCCTGTAAATGAGCAGGAAATTCCTATATGGATTTCAGATTATGTACTGATGAGCTATGGCACCGGTGCGATCATGGCTGTACCTGGACATGACCAACGCGACTGGGAATTTGCCAACACTTTCAATTTACCTATTGTTGAGGTAGTCTCGGGCGGGAATATCGAAGAAGAAGCCTTCGTTGATAATGATGAAGGTATTCTAATCAATTCTACATCACCAGACGGCTCTTTTTCAATTGATGGTCTGAAAGTTCCAGAAGCAATACAAAGAACTATTGAATGGCTGGAGAAGACCGGAAAAGGTAAAAAGGCAGTGAATTATAAGCTTCGAGATTGGCTTTTCTCACGTCAAAGATATTGGGGGGAGCCTATACCGATTCTTCATGACCAGGACGATGATGATACTATACCGGTAAAAGAAAAGGAACTACCTGTAGATCTTCCCGAAGTTGAAAGTTATCAACCGACAGGGTCAGGTGAATCACCTCTTGTCAAAGCAAATTCCTGGGTAGAAGTGCATAAAAAGAGAAAAACTTATCTTAGAGAAACCAATACTATGCCTCAGTGGGCAGGTTCATGCTGGTACTATCTTAGATTCATTGATCCACATAACAGGGAAGATGCATGGTCAAAAGAAAAGGAAAAATATTGGATGCCGGTGGACCTGTATATTGGAGGGCAGGAACATGCCGTTCTTCATCTTCTATATGCTCGTTTTTGGCACCATGTTTTATATGATCTCGGTCTTGTATCCACCAAAGAACCTTTTCAAAAACTGTTTAACCAGGGTATGATTCAAGGCGAAGATGGTTCAAAAATGAGTAAATCTCGAGGAAATGTGATCAACCCTGATGAAATAGTTGAAACCACCGGAGCAGATTCTCTTCGTCTATTCGAGATGTTCATGGGACCTCTCGACAAAGCTAAACCTTGGAGCACAACAGGTTTACAGGGAAGTCACCGATTTCTCAATCGTGTCTGGAGAATATTTGATTTTGAAAATGGTGGTATTCAGATAACGGATGCTGATCCTGCTGAAGATGAAAAACTGTATAAACTTCTGCATAGAACAATTATGAAAGTGATGAACGACATAGAGAACCTCAGATTTAATACAGCTATATCAGCATTAATGACTCTTGGGAACAAAATGAAGTCGAGATTGACAATATCTCGAGAAAATGCAGAGACATTTTTACTTCTGTTGAGCCCGTTTGTACCACATATTGTTGAAGAAATCTGGCAGCGTCTTGGTCACACCAATACAATAGCTTATGAATCCTGGCCTGCATTTGATGAGTTTTTGGCTAAGGAAGATCTCATTAACATCGTAGTGCAAGTCAATGGGAAACTCCGCGGGGAATTTCAGATTGAGAATGAATTCGATGAGGAAACTTTAGAAAGAATGGCAAAAGAATTACCGGGAGTTCAGAAATGGATAGATGGAAAAGAAGTAAAGAAAGTAGTGGTAGTGCCAAATCGGTTGGTGAATTTTGTATTATAAGGTGATTTTTTAATTAGAACAGAATGCGACATAATATATATTATCAGCGTATATTCTAATTTAACTGCATGCTGATTCTTTGAATTTCATCATGCTCTCTTTCTCACCCAACAGCAGCAATTTACTATCTTGAGACATCCTGAAATCAGGATCGGGATTCAGGGAAGTTTTACCCTCCCTATCTATTACTCCTACGATCAGCAGTTGATAATTTTCCCTGATTTGAGATTCTCTAATCGTCACACCCTTAAACTGATTGATGTTTTCAACGCTGATTTCCTCAATCAGTAGGTCAATATTGTGTTCAGGTGCGGTGATTTCCACTGTATCCTCTACATATGGAGTCATGAGCAGTTCAGCCATTTTATGACCTCCAGCCACATAAGGATTGATAACTTTGTTTGCTCCGGCACGCTTCATTTTGGAAACATTCTGGTCTACACTGCACCGGCTGGTTATGAACAGATTTGGATTAAGGGTTCTGGAAGACATTGTAACGAATAGATTGTCTGAGTCGTTGCTAAGGACAGCAACCAAACCTTGAGCATTATTAATTTCAGCTTTTTCGAGTGTTTCATCGGCTGTGGCATCACCTTCAATGTAGACGTAACCCAAATCAGCAATTATTGATATTTTTTCATCATTATTTTCGATTATCAGAAAGTCTAATTTTTTGCTATTCAACTCTTCACAAATGACTTTCCCCATACGCCCGTATCCACAGACGATAAAATGATTTCTCAGCTTAGAAGCTCGTTTCTCCATTTTATTCCTCCTGAGAAGGTTGAGATTCAGAATTACTTCAGCTGCCTGGCTGAATGCGTAGAATACAATTCCTATTCCAAATGAAATAAGTATTACTGTCCATATCTTTGCATTAGGTGTGAGTTCACGAACCTCATCAAAACCTACCGTAGACAGAGTTATTACCGCCATATAAATGCTGTCTAGAAAAGACCATTCTTCTCCACCAAGCACCTTGTAACCGGTAGCTCCAATTAGAATTACAGCGATGAATAAAAGAAACACTCGAGTTAGGCGGGACATACCCATCAGATCTTAATCTCCATTCCGTCAAATGCTAAATCTACCGGACCTCCATAGAATTTTCCTACGGAGGAAATAATATCTGTCTCCAATATCTGGGGATAGAAATGTGTGAGCACAAGACGACCGCATTGTGCCTCGGCAGCGATCTGTCCGCACTCGCTGGGCGTCAGATGCCCCGGCTTTTTTTCTTCGTCGGGAAATGAACATTCGAGAATCATTACTTTTACCCCGCTTGCGTTGGTTATCATTTCCTCACAGTAGCCTGTGTCACCCGAGTAGAACAAATCTCGTTCTTTATCGTCAAAGCGATAGGAAATACTCTGATCTGTGTGCTCTGTACGTCCACATTTGAAAGTAACAGTGCCTATTGATGAAGATCCCAGTGCAATTTCCTCAATATTTAGATCAATGTGTTCAGAGAGTGCCCACTCACCATAGATATCCATCAAGCGCTGAAAATAGCGTTCAAAGCCAACTGGAGCTGCTATCTTGAGGGATGTACGATTTATTGCACGAGGATCGTGTTTTAGAGCAAAAAGCAGGGGAATAAGGTCAAATGTGTGATCAGGATGAAGATGTGTATAGCAAACTCCATCTATATCAAGGTAATTCAACCCGAAATCAGCCATCTTTCGCAGTGCTCCCGAACCACCGTCAATGAGAATGTTCGTGTCCCCGCTTTGCAGCAAATATCCACTGTTGCCGCGATCAGGGACAGGAATGAGAGTTCCGCTGCCAAGGACAGTCAGCTTCATAGTGCAATTTAGTCAGGATGGTTGTAAAAGGGAATCTCTTGAATTATCAGCCTGACTTTTCTCTATTCAAAGGCAGATAGAATATCATTGACAATCCGGCGGCAATAATGGCCGTAATAGACAATGCTGTTGGAAAAGAAATCATTTTGATTGAAAACATCATCATCAAGTACCAGAGTACAGCGAAACCATTACGCAATACAACAAAGCCAAAAAAATAAAAGAGCAGATATACAACTAATCCTCCCGTCAGGAATAGCAAAATATCAGCAAACCGGTGTCTTGTGTTCTCACCTCTGATAAAGAACCATGTCGGTACTGGCAGAAGAAAAAGTAGAGAAAAAGGATTTACTAACAGTATGTAAACCATTCCCAATCCTATCACAAGCAGAGCAACACTCTTTGATGCTGCAAACGGGACTTTTTCCATCGGTGTTATGGTTCGATGTTCTGTTTTTCTTCCCATCCAAAAGAAGAAAACCAAAGCGATGAACCATAGCGTAACCGCTCCCCACCTGGGCTCGAAAAGAGGCTCATCCTTGGCCGTGGCCGGATAGATGCGGTATTCATCCATGAGCCCGGATTCTACGAAGAGATAGAGCATAAGAATGGACAATACGAGTGGTATCCACAGAGAAAGATAGTTGGCAGCAGCATATCTCCATGTGGACATCCCTCCTACTACTCTGCTGCCCGTTAGCAGACCGGCAGCGATGAAGAGCGCTACAAAGAGCAGAAAAATAAACCACAGCGGACTTCGCAATACCTGACCACTCTCTGCGAAGTAGATATAAGGTCCAGTTTCATCAGGAAAAGTGTCCATAGATAAAAGTTGGCGGATAACCGCTTCCGTGACGCGACCAGCGTGATAAAGAGATTTGGGCGACTGCAGTCCTAAGGTGTCGTATGGTGAATGATAGGTTTCCCAGTGAAGCTCGGCAGATTCAGGAGGCACATTTCCTGCAAGACCGAATGATGGAATTCCCGCAGCTACCAGAGGACCTTCGTCCATAAAAGATACCGGAACTGCCTGAAATAGAACCTGTTCCAGAGGCGAGTCAATTTGTGGTACCCATAGATCACCAGCTTCTCTTGCAACTTCCTGAGTCAGCAGTTGCAGCCAAAGATCTCCGTATTTGCGGAACTGTCCACGAGCATCCATCCGCAGACCATCATAGAGATCCTTACCCAGATTGTCCAAGGAAATCCCTGCAATAATGCTTTTGGGATCAGGATGAGTCTGAACATATCGGCGTGTACCTAACATGCCATATTCTTCTCCATCGGATGAAAGGAAAACGAGTGTGTATTTTCTATCGGTTTCCTTGCTGAACACCTCGGCCAGATGGAGCAAAATGGCAATGCCAGATCCATCATTATCTGCACCCTGATAAGTATCCGGAGACTGATCGTGATGTGCCACAAGAAGAATCTCCTTTGGTGAAGAACCCGGTAGAGTTGCTACTATGTTGTTGAGGGGTACGGGTTTGCTGTAGTTGATGACTGACCATTCATCCATCACTGAGGTCAATCCCAGGTAATTGAATTTGTTCAGAAGCCAAATAGCTGCTTTTTTATTGTTCGGTTGACCGCTGGAGCGGTTTGGAAAGTGTTCAACAAACTGTTTCTCTATGGAGAGGGCGCTATCCCCTGAAAATTCCAATTCCACAGGGCTATAACTGCTTTCAAAGGTGGAAACATCACTGCAAGCAGAAATCAGTAAAAATCCACAAAGTGATAAGACAGCAAGCTGGTATAACTTCATGAATTCAAATCGTACATTTCTTCAACATTAATTGTCAACATATGGTAAGATTACTTCCTTAGTATCGTTTTTAGGAGAGTTTACCAACGTAGAAACCCTGTTCGATATCAGTTCACCGCTATACGATTTGAGTAGTTTTACAGCTTCTTTAGTGGCTATCTGCCCTATCCAGTCGTTTTCCTCTTCAGGAGTAAGTATGGCCGGCATACGGTCATGAATATCTCTAATTGAGTCACTTGCAGGCACGGTAATAATTGAAAACGATTTAATATCTCTCCTATCTTTCGTTTTCCACTCTTCCCAGATTCCAGCGAATGCAAACAGGTTCTCATCCTGCAATGTGATTCTGAATGGAAGTTTCCCCTCCGTTGTTTTCATCCATTCATAATAGCCGTCCGCCAATACCAGGCATCTCCTCTTCTGTACAGCGTATTTGAACGAGGGTTTCTCAGTAATCGTCTCCGCCCTGGCATTTATCAGTCGGTTCCCGATCTTCTCCTCCTTCGCCCAAAACGGTATCAATCCCCACTTGAAGAACTGGACGTTTTCTTTGTCAGAGTTTGTAATCACCGGAAGTAGTTGAGAAGGGGCGGCATTATACCGCTTTGTATATTGTTCTTTAGCTACTTGCGCTCCAAAACGTTCTTCCAGTTCTTCAGCCTCTGATACTACTGTAAATCTTCCGCACATTTTCTCATCCTGTTTTATACCAAATTACGAAATTGAAACTAAGTGTCGAAATTGAAACTGACATAGATTGTAACCATTCAGTCTTGGGTAGGTTATTGTGCATAGCGCACAAATCAGCGACGGCTTGCGGTGATTATAATTTACAAAAATCTCATCTTTTTTACTTTTCTGTCAATTTTCGTTTCAAATCTATCTCACTACGGAGTAAACCCCGCAGAAGATAATCATCATTTTTTCTAATCATGTTAATCATACCACTACTATTCGAAAATCGTCAAACGAAAATTAAAAGGGTTCTCTCAGCGAGCGACTAAAGCCGCCCGTCTGCCACCCACAGCGTGGGGCGGGCAGGCACGCTTAATCCCCGCAGGGTGCTGCGCAAAATAATCCCCCATAAATGGGGCTGTCTTCCTAACAGGACGCTTTAGCGTTCTTTTTTCGATTTTAGCGTGTTCATTTATGGACTCGTGGTAAGAAGTAAGAAGTAAGAGGATAGAAGTCAATCGAAAATCGTCAATTAAAAGCGAGTGAGGAGGATCTGTTTCACACTGTTTAGGACAACAATGGAGTTCAACAGACTATCTCACCTTTCCTTGATCTTATCCCTGATTCCAGATTAATAGTTAGCAGATTATTCCACCTTGTTGTATAACAGGGAGAAAGCTGCTCTTGCCGAAGCCTCCACTTCCTGTCAAATCCCTGAACGGCATACCTGACAACATCTCTTCCCATGGCGCCGTTTACCTTATCCATGACTTCGGTCACGCGCCGGTCCTTCTCCCTGTCCATGACATCAAACAGGCCTTGCTGAACCTGATTCTCCGGCACTATCCCCGTCACAATAACCCCCGCCTTTTTGTACTTGTATCCGGTTCTATAAATGGACTCCAGCCCTCTGATTGACTGCTTAATAATTTCGGCAGTGCTGTTACTGGGGACAGATAATTTAATGACTTGGTAGTTATTGTACTGGGGAAGCTCCGGCTTAAATCTGTTTGTGTTTATGAATACAGTGATAATACCTGCACAGGATGTCTGTTTACGGAGCTTCTCAGCACACCGTGTAGCATACATGGCCACGGATTCCCGCAGTTGAGCAATGTCCTTGACCATGATGCCAAATGAGCGCGATGTGCAGATGGCTTTCTTATCCGGCCTCACCAACTCCAGAGGCAGACAGGATATACCTTTAAGTTCCCGTATCATTCGTGCACCTACGACGGTCAGGTGCTTTTTAATCCACTTCTCATTGGCGTTCCTGAAATCAAGGGCAGTATGGATATTGTACGATTTTAAGAAATCGGCGTACCGTCTGCCGATACCCCAGACCTTTTCAATGGGGAAGTTTTCCAGGGTTTTCTCTATCTTTTCGTCGTTTAGTATAAACACGCTAATATCTTTTTTGTGCCTCTTGGCTATATGGTTGGCCACCTTGGAAAGTGTTTTGGTTGAAGCAATCCCGATGGAGATTGGAATGCCTGTATATCGCATGACCGTATTTCTGATTTTCTGTCCATACTCATACAGGTCGATATGAGTAAGCTTGGATAAATCTAAAAACGCTTCGTCAATGGAATATATCTCCATCTCCGGTGCGAGTGTTCCCAAGGTATGCATTACACGCTGGGACATGTCGCCATAGAGTGCAAAATTGGAAGAGAAAATGGCCACATTATTTTTCCTCAGGAAGTCTTTTATCTTGAATGCCGGTTCGCCCATCTTAATCCCCAGCGCTTTGACCTCGTCAGATCTGGCGATGACACAGCCGTCATTATTGGACAGGACGATAACCGGCCTGTTGTTCAGCTTCGGGGAGAACACACGTTCACAGGAGGCGTAGAAGTTGTTGCAGTCTACAAGAGCAAACATACTAACCTGATTCCGATTTTTTAAAGCATGTACATAACACCACTGAATGTGATTCTGTACATTAGATTGATTAACTTATTCACATTGAAGAATGCGAAGACATAAATGTCTGCGCTAAATGTTGGCAACCCCGCTAAAGCGGGCTTATTTTTTACAGGACGGTTTACCGTTCTTTTGTTATTAAGCGTGGTCATTTATGGCCTCGCTGAATTATTAGCATTCATTATAGTCATCTATGACGCTATAGAGAAATGCTCATTCATAAATATCAATTTTCTCAAATTCTTCCCAAGTTGTGTTTTCCTTGTGATGCCGTTCCTGATTCTCGATATATTTCTTTACCTTTTCTACATGGCTTTCAGAGAGTGTCAAAACCCCGTATCCGTTCTGCCAATATAGCATAATGTCTTGAGATAGTTCCTTATTCAATATATTGTTGACATAATAAGATGATTCACCTTTTATCATTCCAATTGTATCAGCAACAGCCATTTTCGGAGGAATGTAAATCAACATATGCACATGATCCTCAATTCCACCGATTTTATGGAGGTACAATCCTGTCTTTTTGCATTTGTCCCAGATGTGATGATAAACCGGTTCTCGTAGCTCTTCATTAAGGAATGGTTGTCGCTCTTTTGTCGAAAATACTATATGATAATAGATCGATTTGTATGTTTTACCTGTCATTTCTTTTTCCTATTTTTTTATGAAGACATCCCACAGGGTAAATGGCCTCGCTTGCTAATTAGGTTGATGAATGGTGTAAGTAACAACGCCCCAAACCTGAAAATCCATATCTTCAGTGATCTTAAGCGCTTGGTAGTGAGAATTTTCGGGTATCAGGTATATCTCTCCATCTACCTTTTTCAGTCTCTTGACGGTGAATTCCCCGTCAATCACACAGACGACCACATCGTCATTATTCGCTTCCACAGCCTTATCAACAATCAGTAGATCGCCGTCATGGATTCCTGCATTAATCATGGAATCCCCTTTTACCCTTACATGAAATGTCGCTGCCGGATGTTTGATTAAATATCTGTTCAGATCCAGGGACAGCTCAAGATAGTCATCTGCCGGCGACGGAAACCCTGCAGAAACAGCAGAGGCGTACAAAGGGACTTCTGCCTCAGACGTTGTTGCCGAGGAATAAAAATCTAACGCTCTTGTACTGTTTATGCGATATAGCTTCACGGTTTAACCCAGATTATGCAGTTAGTAGTGAATGAAGAGTGTTAAAATGTTGAGAATTAGACGCTTACAAAAAACGCAGGCATACCCAAAAAGGTCTGCCGAGGCTTTTTGTAAGTGTATCAAACTCAAGAGATTGACACTATTCGCCGCTATGAACTGCATAATCTGGGTTTAATACCTCCTGATGACTCCCAGCACAATGCCACCGATCCTGAAGCTGTCGTCTGGGGTGACGTGAATAACGTCATAGTCCGGGTTTTGTGGATGAAGCTCAATGCCATCTTGTGTCGGATAATATTTTTTCAATGTCGCTTCGTCATTGACGTATGCTACAACTGCATCACCCGAAACGGCTGTGTCTGTTTTTCTGACAATAACAAAATCACCGTCTGCAATGTTTTCACCAATCATTGAATCCCCCCTCACCTGAAGCGCATAATTTGACGGATGGACAAATGATGACGGGACTTCAATCATTTCCCGGTTTTCGATGGCTTCCAACGGAGTGCCGGCTGCGATTCGGCCTGCAAGCGGCAGCTGGTGGTCAGGTGCATCCTCAACGACCGCAAGGGCTCGCTTACTGTTAAACCCTTTCTCCTGCCGCAAATAACCATTATTGACCAGCTCGCGAACGTACCAGTTCACCGTACCCAACGAACGAAAACCCAAACCCGCTTTGATTTCTTCAAAGGTGGGCGGCTCTCCATTGCTTTCCGCAAATTCTCGAATGAAATCCAAGAATCGTTTTTGTTTCTTCGATAGGATCATGAGGATCTCTTTTGTGTTACTCGTATGTTACTCGTATATATTTTACGAAAATTTTCTGACTATAACAGCATAAAAATTCGCTCCCAGATTTCTATATTGAGAATTGCAAATGGTCGCAGAGTACCTCAGACCTACCCGCCTTCGGTGTTCGGGCGGGTCAGAAAGGATGTTACCACCGGATAGGCGGCTTTAGCCGTCTTTTTTTTACGAAGCACCCTGCGGGGATTTAGCGTGTTCATTCATGGACTCGCAATTTAAGGTTCTCTCAGCGAGCGACTAAAGCCGCACGCTTAATCGAAGAAACTCCCATGAATGGGAGTATCACTTCACAGGCAGATAGACCTGATATTTCGGGGGAACTTCAGTGGTTGAATTACCTTTGACAAGTTGTCAATGACTGCGTAAACTTAAAATAGAAAGCGGGTAAATCCTGTGGTGTGCCTCGGGTGCTGCCTTCCATAGGTTGGCTATGAGCCCGGGGATGATCGGCATTATAGGGTCCGCTTTTTTCTTTCCAATCCCCTCAAGATCTTTTCCGGAGTGATAGGCAGTTCCCTGACGCGTACACCGCAGGCGTTGAAGATGGCATTCACGACGGCCGGAGCGGGACCGTTGATTGGAATTTCCGCCACGGCTTTAGCTCCAAATGGACCGGTAGGCTCATCAGTATGAACAAATTTGGCTACGATTTCGGGCATATCAATAGCGGTGTAAATGTGATAAGTATTGAAATCCCTGTTTACCGCCCTCCCCTTTTCATCAAATACCATGAATTCTGTTAGAGCCATGCCCAGAGACTGGGGAATTGCTCCTTCCACCTGACCTTCCGCCATCTGCGGATTGATCACCTGACCGGCATCCGTTACCGAGACGATCTTGTTTACCGTTACAAATCCCGTTTCGATATCCACAGAGACATCTGCGAACGTGGCGTTGTAAGGCGGCGGACTGTCATAGCTCATGTGAGATGCCGCTGCCTGGATTTGCTTCTGGTGCTCTGTATAGAATGATTTCGTGCAGATTTCACTATACGAGATTTTCTCTCCATCCGGAGAAACCACGTAATTGTCTTTTATTTCTGCCTCGTCAACACCCAGTATTTTCATCCCCTGTTCGAGTATCTGCTGACGCACTTCTTCAGCCGCCTTTTTGACAGCACCCCCGGAAATATAGGTTGTACTGGAAGCATAGGCTCCCGTGTCAAACGGGGTCATATCAGTATCCGAGGAATAGACAATAATCTTGCTGATAGGAACTTCCAGGACTTCAGCGGCGATTTGAGCCAGGGCTGTATCGGAACCGGTTCCCAGATCAGTGGCACCGACGTTAAGATTGAAGCTCCCGTCTTCGTTCATTTTCAGAAAAGCTGCCCCCATGTCAGTGCCGGCAATACCAGAACCCTGCGCAGCCGTTGCTACACCGACTCCTCGCTGAATTGGGCCGCTATTTTGTGTGCTGCGGATTTTTTTCCAATCGATATGTTCTACACCTTCCTGCAGACATTCACGAACACCTGTAGTGTTGAGAATAACAGGATAGCCTTCCCTCCCCTCTCCTAACAATTCAGCTATTGGAACTTCATCTCGTTCGTTGAAGTAATTCTTTGTCCGCAATTCAATGGGGTTCACACCGAGCTTCTCCGCTATTTCATCCATCATGGATTCCAGTGCGAAAAATCCCTGTGGAGAACCGTATCCCCGGTAAGCGCCAGCGGGTGGAAGGTTAGTATAAACAGAGTTCGCCCGGATTCTAATATTAGGTGACTTGTACAGCGACAGCGTTTTGCTCGCCGTTACAGACATTACCGTCAGTGCATGGGGGCCGTAAGCGCCGGAATTCTGAAGAATCTCCATATCAATGGAGTTGATTGTATGGTCACTCTTCAAACCTATGCGCAGGGAGACAATCTGGGGGTGGCGGGACCGGGCAGCAGAAAATTCTTCGTCACGCGTGTATTCCAAGCGAGCTGGACAACCAGTACGCAGGGTGACGGCTGCACAGAGCTCTTCACCGATTATTTCCTGCTTGGATCCAAACCCTCCACCGATCCGCGGCTTAATTACGCGGATTCTGGAAAGGGGGATATCCAGTACTTCTGCTACAATCCGACGAACATGGTTGGGAACCTGTGTTGCAGTTCGAATGACAAGTCTATCATTCTCATCCAGCCACGACAGCGATACGTGAGGTTCCAAATGAGCTTGCTGAACATAAGGTGTGGAGTAAGTTTCTTCGAAGACATGTGCAGATTCTGCCAGTCCTTCTTCTACATTTCCCAATTCCTCTTCAATGTTGGAGGCAATATTATTATTAGCGTCAAAGACAGATTCGAATCCTTCCTTGTTGGGATGGATTACAATATTGCTGCCAATAGACTCTCTCGGATCAAAAAGTGCAGGAAGTTCTTCGTAGCTCACATCTATGAGGCTGAGTGCCTTTTCAGCGGTTTCCACTGATTCTGCGGCTGCTACAGCCACTCTATCTCCGACAAAGCGTACGGTGGAATCCAGAACCAATGTATCGTGAGGAGACGGTTCGGGCGGACCCTGTCCGGCAGTGGTATAATAGACAGGATTGAAATCCTTATGGGTCAAGACCATAGCGATACCGTCAAGTTCCAGCGCTTTTGAATAGTCGATATTCTTGATTTGGGCATGAGCAACAGGACTGTGGAGAATCTTTAAATAGAGAAAGTCCTTCTTGGGAATATCGTCGGCAAAGACCGGTTTTCCTTTGGCAAGAGCCAATCCATCAACTCGGGGTGTCTTCTGTCCTACTACCTTCATTTATTAGCCGCGAAGATCACTAAGATACACGGATTGTATTACTGGTTCTTCACCGATTTGTGTGGGTAACTCCATAAGCATTGGACTGGAACTGTGTAAGCTAAATGTTTGCAAATTGATCCATTTTCTTGATGCGAAGACATTAATGTCTGCGCTAAATGCTGGCAACCCCGCTAAAGCGGGCTCCTTTTTTACTGGACGATTAACCTGCCCGACTACGCCATGCAGGCGTGGTCTTCTTTTGTCATTAAGCGTGGTCATTTTGCGAAGCATCTCAGCCGGTAGGCGAGAGTGTCCACAGGACGCTGTGCATGGCCTTTGCAATAGCCTCGCACTTGTAAATTATTTTCCCTCATAGTGTTCATTCGTGTTCTTTGCGGCTAAATAATGTTTAGCAGCTTCTACCGGTTTTACAAATCCGGTACACCTGCAATAGACTCCGGCGAGAGCATCTCTTACATCTTCTTCAGTTGGAGATTCAATGTCACGCATGAGTGATTCGATGGCCAGTATCATCCCGGGAGTACAATAACCGCACTGAATGGCGCCTTCCTCGATAAAATGCTCTTGCAGGGGGTGTACTTCTGTTCCCTCTGCAAACGATTCCACTGTTTCAATTGTACAATTCTCCATTGTATGCATGAGCAGCAAGGAAGTGTTCATAATTTTTCCATTTACCAGAACAGCATCTGAACCGGTTTCGCCCTTTTCCGCACTGAACTTTACGCCAAAATATCCCTGGTCACGCAGGTAATCGAATAATGTGGTCCCAGAGTGGAAATTTCCCTTTACCGGTTTACCATTTAGTATAAAGGAAATCATACAGCTCCTCCTCCCCTTCGCAGCGCTGTAATAATTAGAGACCGTTTGTAATCGAGGGACCCAAAATGGTCAGCTTTAAAATGTGTTAATGCATCATCAGCAATATTGACTGCTGCCTGATCGTTCCAATCCTTTGTGGCTAAAGAGAAGTTCTGGATTCGATCTGCTGTTCCGCCAATGGCAAATTCAAGCAAATTTCCTCTTCGGACTACTCCCACAATCACAACTGCAGGTGCAGATGGAATTACCGAGAATCTCAATAATTCAATACCGTCCATTTGATTAGGGTAATAGGCGATCTCAGTGACAATTCCATCCCCATCCCAATCCCGAATAGACAATGTAGATTGATCTTTTGTAACTACGGTTAATTCTGTATTTACAGCGTGGAGGAAAACCAATGCATCAGATTGGGGACGGTTCTGCCCCACTTCTCCGCCAAAGGTTCGCTGATATCGTATATTCTTAGAGGGACATGATGCTCTTATCCCATTACTTAAATGGTTACCGGAATCTATGGGAGTTAGTGTGTCAATAAAGGCCTGAAGAGTAGCTCCGGCGCTAATGCAGACGCTTAGGTCATCTATCTTAACAGAATCATCAATTAGTCCATTAATGTCAATGAGCGCTTTAACTGCAGGGTCTTTCTCTGCTACGAGGTAACTGCCGCCAGAAAACAGAACAGCATCTTCTTTTTGGAGTGAATAAGCTTCCTTTAAGGATTCAGGTTTTACGACTGATTCGATTGAGTGCCACATATCAATACTTTAGCCACGAAGGTCGCAGATAATACGAAGACATCCCACAGGGAGTTGTAGAAAATATCTGCTCTGAATATCTGCAACCCCGGTAAACCGGGCTCTTTTTCACAGGACGTATGAGCGCCTGTTCGCCGTAATGATAATATAAGCGAATTCTATTATTAAGCGTGGTCATTTACTAGTCCATCTACAGGTGAAATAGTATCGCCGATATTTTATTCAAACTCACCCCCTTCACTTCGTGATGCCCCCTCTCTTATCCACAGGATCCTGCGGATAAAGCAGAGGGGGAAAACATTCACAAAACATCGTTTTTTCTTCCCTCTTTTAATAAGAGAGGGACCGTCCAAAGGATCCTGCGGAAGGGTGAGTTCGTCTTTTTTTTCATGAATTAACATAACTACCCGCTCTTTTCGGTTTATCAAACTTCTTTATTATTCTTCGCGAATCTTCGTGCTCTTCGCGGCTTACTGTTCTAAAAAGTCTATGCCGGAATTCCTCGAGGCACTTACCAGCATTTCTTCTGCAATTTTGTTATGCAATTTAATCAATTCTTTTTCACTTTCCTGACTTTCACCTTCCGGAATTTGAATATTACCATTCACCACCAAATAGTCAACAGGAGTTGTTCTAACTGAGAATACAAGCGAGGCAATGGGATCAGACAATCCACCGGCATATTCCAGTTTATCGACAGAAAAGAGAGCCAGATCAGCCTGTTTGCCAACTGTCAGCTGCCCTATGTCATCTCGGCCTAAAACCGACGCTCCGCCCCGTGTCGCCATCCACAACACATCCCGGGCGGTCAGCCAGTACTGTTCTTCCCTCAGTCGGGAGAGCATCATGGCGTTCCGGATTTCCATGAGCATATTCCCGGCATCGTTGGAAGCAGAGCCGTCCACTCCCAGACTCACACGAACCCCGGCATCCATCATCTCTTTGATCCGGGCGATACCGCTTCCCAGCCGCATATTGGATGTGGGACAGTGACTCACTCCTGTGCCGGTATCTGCCATCCGCTGAATCTCATCATCGTACAAATGAATAGCATGGGCGTACCACGCATTGGAATTCATCCATCCTAATTTATCCATGTAGCCGGCTGGACGTTCGCCATACTGCTCAATACAGAAGGTCTCTTCATCCAGGGATTCTGCCAGATGTGTATGCATCTGCAAATTATTTGCCAGAGCAAAATCCGCAGTGGATTTCATCAATTCCGGTGTGACGGAAAACGGTGAACATGGAGCAACGGATATCCTGATCATGGCTCCTTCTGAATCATCATGGAATTTCTCGAGCAGCCGTTCTGTGTCAGCTTGAATCTCTTCTTCTGTCTGAACGGTATCATCAGGCGGTAAGCCCTCGTTGGAATTTCCCAGCGACATGGAACCGCGTGTAGGCTGGAAGCGAATGCCTACTTCCTCAGCACCTCGAATTTCTTCGTCAATCAGCTCTCCGCTTGTCTTTTGAGGGAACAGGTACAAATGATCAGAACTGGTAGTTGTGCCGGACTTCATCAGTTCCAGCAAACCGGTTTTCGCGCTCACATAAACAGCCTCTTCCGTCAGCTCACACCAGACCTCATAATGATTCGTGAGCCAGCTGAAAAGGGGCTGATTCTGCATCATGGGAATGTTCCGTGTCAATGTCTGGTAGAGATGATGATGGGTGTTCACAAATCCCGGCAGCACGACCATCTGTGAAGCGTCAATAACTTCATCAGCTGGAGTATCAAGTGATTCAGGACCAATAGAAGAAATCTTGTCATCTTCGACAAAAATATGCCCGCCGGTGAACTCTTCATGGGAATCGTTCATGGTGGCGACGGCTAATGGGTTTTGGATTAAGATTCGGTTCATTTACACATTCTATTCAGAGCCAAACCTCTCAAAGGAACAAGCAGGGAGTTCATAGTGATTTTTCCACGCTCGGATACAGCTTGTCAATGTCTTTCTGTATCTTAATAGTCTTGTCTAATGCCGTTACAACTTGACAATAATGTATGGAATTATTCATCGACCTCCCTTTACGGTCTTTCAGATATTTAGCTAATACCTGATAACCACCGATATAGTAATTCCAAACTTCATGTTTCACACCGGAGAAGTACTTATCTGAGTTGATATACACTCGTTCTTTGTCTTCATAATATATTACTTTTTCTATTGTATCGTCTGTCCCGCTCCCTTCGAATTTAGCAACTCGACGTTTAAGGGTTTGACTTTTAAGCAGATGCAGATCGGCAATCATATTGCCTAAATCTGCCATTTGATAAAAAACTTCTTTATTGGTGGTAAAAGGTATCCGGGGAAAATCAATTTTTAGAAATTCGCTGTACTTCTCCCGGTATATGTTGCTGTAGAGAACAGCGTAGATGTAGTGGAGGATTCGCTCAGGTGTAGGTGTTCTGCCGAAAGATTCCTTGAGCATTTTTTGGATCTCTGCAGCGATGTTGGGCTTTCTACCATATTTAGCTGGGGGTGGCTCGAAAATCATCATTGTTGTATTAGGATTTTTCTTTTGTTTCTTTTCTTCAGGGTAGAGGTAAAGTGGTGCCTGCTGAATGATACCTTTGCTGCTAAAGAAAGTTCTGTTGTCTACCATGTGTTCGGATATTAAGATATGACTATACGGTGCAGAACCTGAGTATTGTCTGACAAAACACAAGGCAATATTCTTCCCTGCCAGCATATGGCGCATGACATTATATCGATTCCTTTCAATAACGGCTTTGTGATAATAAATAACTCGATTATCAAATGGTCTATATTGAATTGTATGAAAATGCTCTTTCCAATTTGTCAAATTTTGGATTTGATGACGAGCATCTTCCAATGACCAATTTTTCTTGTCTTTTAATCGAAATGCTTGTCGAATTATGTCATCATGTTGCTGTTTGTTGCGAAATTGTAAAATTCTGTTTTCAAGGTTTCTTTGTGAATAATCAATTACAAATTGATCGCGAGATGTGACTATTCCGACACTGTTTAAAGGAAATACTTTTTTTATTAACGGCCAGTCTAAATAATTCTGAATTCTGGATACATCTCTTTTAATGAAAAAGTAATAAGGCGACTTCGGCTCAATTTCTTCGTATCCGCCATTTTTTATAAAATGAGATTCCAACCAATCATATTTGGGTCCCCTTTTACCCCATAAATCTGTATGAAAAACTTTACAGGAGCCAGAACCTTCAAGGTTTGTCGAACCTTG
>CAZHRR010000022.1:0-23626 GCA_964534955.1 uncultured bacterium | reverse complement strand
CTCCGTTGTCGGGAGCAGGCGGGGAGGTACTCCACTCCGCCGTTCAGCGAGTGAGCGCAGCGGTCTCGCTGAACTTGTTTTTGCGCAGCATCCTGCGGATAACCCGCCAATGTTCCGTATAAATACACTAACTACGAGTATTCCCCGGGAAAATGCGGATTCGTTATTTTCTTTCTCAAAACTTTGATACATCTTACTTTTTCACCCCGAAAATCCAGTACATAGCTTATAACCAATTTCAATTTATATTTATTGCGAATGAAACGCAAACCCAAAATTCCCCGCCTGTCCGCCCGTCCAAGCCGTTCGGACGGGAACGGCGTAGTCGGGCAGGTCGACCAATTCAGACATCTCATCAGAACAAAACATTACAGTATTTGTAGCGAAAAAAGTTATATTTATTGAGTACAGAAATATATCTTATTCCACGATAAACAACATCCGGCAACTCTAAATGATAACAGGGTAAATAAATTTCTGACTCATCTTGCTGTCGTTGATAATATGTCTGCATGTCAAATACAGAGGGTGAGATAGATATTACGACCTGTCAGGTCTTTTATTCCAATTTTATCCCTTCGTCTCTGTCGGTCAACAGACGCTTTTAGTAACCGATGTCGAATTCAGCGATCTTAATCAGAAAATTTCTATCCACCATAAATATCCGTCGGTGATCCCGCCGACCGGCGGGTCGCTGATCGGAGATATTGGAGCTTCGATGTCCACCGTCAACCTGCCCGACTAAGTCATTCCCGCCAAGAAGAAGGCGGACAGGCAGGCGGGTGATCCATCTACTCCCGCCATTGCGGGATACGATAGACAGACCCGTACCGGGTTCATGCACAGCGCACAGCGTCCTGCGACCCAGAGGGTCTCCCTTGATCCGTAGGATCTCTCCTGTCAAGGAGTCCTGCGTGACCTTTGGAGGAGGACATCCTGCGGAATGACGGCTATCCTGTAAAACCTAACAGGTTGCCTCGAACCTGTTAGGTTGAGAGATATTTACTTATTTCATATTTTTCTACCTGACCCCAATGACTGGAAAGCCTGTTTTTCTCATTAAATTGATTATAGTGATCGATAATATTCTTAGGCTATGTTCTAAAGATAAACTGATTTGCATACTGTTTAAATCACCTTGTTAAACTCCGAGTTTGTGTTTGCCGTGTGTTCAGTGCCTTTATAGACATACAATCCCTACGGGATTTCTTTTTATATATAATGACTCCGTTAGGAGTCAAATGTCTATAACATCTAATCATAATAGATTGCCAACGCCGTAGGTGTTGAATATTTTTATGTCTAATTCAGTAAGTTTGTAGAACATAGCCTATTCTTATTATTAGTACATGACCTATTATGCAATACTCGGGTTTGAAGGTATTAATCACCAATAATATATAAACGCCTTCCTAAATTCAAGAACACTCACCAGAGAAACTGTGGGGCAGCCATCGGCTTTATCTTTGCTTTATTTTTCTAAACATGTCAACTTTCTATATATTGTTTATCATGTAAATATTATCGTTTATCATGAAATAATTATTGACTTACATGTATATCTACCTTATATTGACCATCGGTTAGACCTAAGAAAGGAGAAATCATTATGATTCACAACAATTTCCTCACTTTGCTACGAAAGGCACTCCGATTCTATACAGGGTTCGCTTTGTCGATCTTTCTGTTGCAGCTTTCCGGTCTGTTGATTTACTTCATCAACGTCTGGCCTCAAGTTCAAAACACTCTATCCACCGGAATTACTTTCTACCTCGGCTTCGCAGTCCTTTTGGTGCTAGTCCGGTCTTGCCTTTGGGTTTGGATTTACTGGACAGGGGCTGGAGCTCTTTACTTCTTCCATCAAGAAAGAGAGTCACTCAACCTATCTGACCGCCTTGCTCCTATGCTAAAGACTCTAACACGACTGTTGGTCGTGAGCTGCATTCTAGATCTATTTTTTGTTCCAGTCATCTTCCTGAGTGACGTGCTACTGCCCTTCTCGGTATCAGGATGGTGGCTTGGTTTAATTGATCTCGCTATTCTTCTCTTTCCGCAGGCTTTCGGTATTGCTGCGCTTATATTAGCATTTTTAGCGCACCAGTATGGATTGCTCCTTAGTGAGCGCAGCCGAATGAAGAAAGAAATCGAGCTTACGATATGAGGACCTTGACATGCCAATCGTGATAAACCTGGACGTAGAAATGGCAAAGCGCAAGATTAAGTTAACAGAGCTTTCAACTCTCGTCGGTATCTCACCGCAAAATCTATCTATCTTGAAGACAGGTAAAGCCAGGGCTATTCGCTTCTCCACATTAGAAAAGTTGTGCCATGCTCTGGACTGTACCCCGGGGGATCTCATTGAGTACCAGAAACAATCACAAGACATTGCTTGACGAGATGGACTTCGTTCCCGTCGGTCAACAGACGCTTTTAGTAACCGATGTCGAATTCAGCGATCTTAATCAGAAAATTTCTATCCACCATAAATATCCGTCGGTGATCCCGCCGTCTGGCGGGTCGCTGATCGGAGGCAATAGAGCACTTTTCTTCACCGTCAACCTGCCCGACTAAGTCATTCCCGCCAAGAAGAATGCGGGCAGGCTGGCCTGTCAGGTTTATTTTGTCAGGTCTATTTCGTAGTGAATGACAGTGTCTTCCTTCCTACTTCTGCCAATCTATTTCTCTCGTTAGTCTGCTTTCCGTAACTTTATCCACTACTATGACCGATAAGCTGGATAGAGAGCAGCTCTCCACCGAACAGCAGAACGTCCGTTCCCTCGATTTGGACTCCCGTTCGACATCTGAGATTCTGACCATTATCAATGATGAAGATTCCACAGTTGCAGCGGCAGTGCGGGATGTCCTTCCGGCAGTGGAGCAGGCAGTGGAGTCTGCTGTGAAAGCCATCAGGGGAGGACACAGGGTATTCTACGTCGGTGCCGGCACAAGTGGTCGCTTGGGAGTATTGGATGCAGCCGAGTGCCCGCCTACTTTTTCAGCGCCGCCGGAATGGTTTACCGGAATCATCGCAGGTGGGAGGGAAGCTCTCACCCGATCCATCGAAGGAGCTGAGGACAAGCCGGAAGACGCGGTACGGGATCTTAATGACGCAGGTGTGTCCTCAGGAGACTTAGTCGTGGGAATCGCCAGCAGCAGCACGACTCCGTATGTATTGCGAGCGTTGAAGTACGGTTGTGAATCCGGCTGTAAAACGGTGTTCCTCATCTGCAATCCGGCGCCGCTCGTTGAGGTTGATGTAGATGTGCTGATTCCCTTGAACGTTGGGCAGGAGGTCGTCACCGGTTCAACGCGCATGAAGTCCGGGACAGCTACTAAGATGGTGCTCAACATGATATCCACTGCAGCCATGGTCCGGCTGGGGAAAGTATACGGGAATCTGATGGTGGACCTGAAGGCAGTGAACGAAAAACTGGTGGATCGCGGCATTAGGATTATCTCCAAGCTGACTTCACTCTCCTATGACGAATCCCGGGAACTGCTCGAGGAGGCGCAGAAGGAGGTGAAAACTGCGGTTGTCATGCATGCAAAAGACTGTAATTACAAAGAGGCGAAAGTTCTATTGTCTGAGCATGGTGGTTTCCTGAGACCTTTTCTGGAAGATGAGTCTAGCTGACCTCAAGAATAAGCAGACACTCCGGATGGTGGGTCTCATGACGGGAACTTCCATGGACGGTCTCGACATTTGCGTGGCAGATGTAACCTTTTCAGGCGATTCTGTACAATGCCGAACTATCAGCTCATCGACAATACCCTTTACGGAGCAGTTGCGGCAGGATATCCGCAAAGTACTCTCTGGACCTACTGATTTAGTGACCAGAGTTCATTACAGCCTGGGCCGGTTTTTTGCCGCCCGGACAGAACGCTTTTTGACAGATTCCGGGATTAGTGAAATTGATGCTGTGGCCATGCACGGTCAGACGATACACCATATAAGCGGAGCAGCAACACTTCAGATTGGCGAGCCGTCCTTTTTGGCTGAGGTGCTTGGAGTTCCGGTCGTGTCGGACTTCCGGGCCCGGGATATTTCCGCCGGTGGTACAGGTGCACCCCTTATTCCTGCTGTTGACAAGTGGCTCCTTCAGCGGGAAGCGGAAGCTGTTATCTGTCTGAATCTCGGAGGTATAGCCAATGTGACTTTTCTTCCCGGAAAGAGCAGTGATGAGGATGTTACAGGATTCGACACTGGCCCGGGGATGGCACTTCTCGACGAGGCAGCCAAGCAATTGCTCGATGATGGACTTGATGAAGGCGGCAGCAGCGCTCTGACTGGAACACCGGATGAGAATGCTGTAATCCGCTGGATGGAGGACAGTTTTGTACGAGCAAATCCGCCAAAATCCACCGGGCGGGACTATTTTGGTGCCGGTTGGTTGGAGAATAACATTCCTGATTTAACGGAATGGGATAAATCCGATCTATTAGCGTCATTATCGCTTTTTACTGCCCGTTCGGTAGCATTAAATTGTCGACAATTCCTGTCGGTAACAAATGTGAAAGAGATAATAGTAAGCGGGGGAGGTATCCACCATCGAGCTGTTATGAGTTTTTTGGAAAAGGAGTTTTCACCGGTCTCTGTGATCACTTCTGACACATACGGTATTGATCCTGATATGAAGGAAGCTCTCGGATTTGCTGTTCTCGGTGCGGCACACCTGAAAGGTATTCCCGGAAATCTGCCTGCAGTAACAGGGGCTTCCCGGCCGGTTGTGCTGGGAAAATTAACTGTCTGAAGAGGAGAAGAATTGAAGGTTAATCCCTACGTTTTTCGTGAGTACGACGTCCGTGGCGTGGTTGTGGACGATTTCTCACCAGAGTTTGCCCATGCCTTAGGCCGAGGTTTTGGTACATTTGTGAAGAGGAGGGGTGGAAGGGAGATCAGTCTTAGCGGAGATATACGGTTAACCACACCCATGCTTAAAGACAATTTCAAGTCCGGTGTGCTGGAAACAGAAGTAGATGTCATTGATATTGGAATTCTTCCTACTCCGGTCAATTACTACAGCATGTTCAAGTTAGGTGTTGCAGGTGCTGCCCAGATCACAGGCAGTCACAATCCTCCTGAGATGAATGGATTCAAGCTGTCATTCCAGGAAGGTGCAGTCTATGGCAAAATGATCCAGGAGATACGCAGGTTTATTGAAAATGATGATTTCGAGTCAGGCGAGGGGACGGAAGTATCGTATGATCTTCTACCGGAATATCTGAATATGGTAATTAGGAAGATTAAATTCGACCGTCCCATGAAAATAGCCATGGACTGCGGGAACGCAGCGGCTTGCCTGGCTGCACCAAAAATCTTCCGGGAATTGAACGCGGATCTTACGGAAATCTTCTGCAACGTGGATGGTACTTTCCCAAATCATCACCCCGACCCCACAGTTCCCGAAAATCTGTCTGAGCTTATCAAGACTGTCAAGGAAGGTGACTTTGATTGCGGTGTGGCGTACGACGGTGACGCAGACCGGGTGGGAATAGTTGATGAGAAAGGTGAAGTTGTCTGGGCTGATATGCTGATGGCGCTTCTTCTTCCAGAAATTATTGAGCCGGGAGACGAGGTACTGTTCGATGTTAAGTGCTCTCAAGCGCTTGAAGATGAAATCGTCCGCCTTGGTGGTAAACCGGTGATATGGAAGACCGGGCATTCTCTCATCAAGCAGAGAATGAAGGAGCGTGGCTGCAGGTTCGGTGGAGAAATGAGCGGGCATCTCTTCCTTGCTGATGATTACTTTGGTTATGATGATGCCATCTATGTCTCAGCACGGATTGTGCAGATGCTCTCCCGTCAGGATAAGACTCTTTCTGAACTTGTTTCAGACTTGCCGCAATACGTTTCCACTCCGGAAATGCGCCTGGACTGTCCGGATGACAAAGCTAAGTTTCAACTGGCGGAAGCAGCAACTGAGTACTTTTCCGCTAACTACGACTGCCTGGAAGTAGATGGTGTCCGTATCCGCTTTGACGATGGCTGGGGATTGGTGAGAGCATCAAACACTCAGCCTGTGATAGTCGTTCGATTCGAAGCCAGGACGAAGGAGCGGATGGAAGAGATAAAGACAAGAGTGCTCTCTAAGCTTCAGGAGCTTGGTGAATTCACCATGCCGGAAGATGACTGACGATTTTCTGAGAAAAATTGAGAACTATCGCCAGCGGATCAATCAGGAAATGAACGCTCTAGTCAATAAGAGCGAACCGGCATACTTGTATGAACCTATTCAATACGTTTTCGCAGGGAAAGGGAAGCGCCTCAGACCTATCCTCGTACTCCTTGCCGCCGAAATGTATTCGGTGGAGATGGAAGATGCCATCCCGGCGGCAATGGCGGTGGAAATCCTCCACAACTTCTCACTTGTTCATGACGATATCATGGATCAGGATGATCTTCGGCACGGAAAGCCCACAGTGTACCGGAAGTGGGATGAATCTGCAGCTATCCTGGCAGGCGATGCTATTTTCGCTATGGCTTATGTACAGTTGACGCGCCTGAAAAACAGTGCTTTAGAGACAGTGGAAATGTTTAATGACGCTACTCTGAAACTTTGTGAAGGACAGGCGCTGGATAAAGCTTTTGAAGCTCGTACTGATGTGCACATAAATGATTACCTCGAAATGGTCGCTCTGAAAACGGGGACTTTGCTGTCTCTCTGCTGTCAGCTTGGCGGACTCATCGGTGGTGCATCAGAAAACGATTTGGAACATCTCTCAGAATTTGGTCATTTGCTGGGTCAATCATTTCAGATTCAGGATGATGTACTGGAGATCTTCTCTGATGCTAAAACTATGGGGAAGAGTCTGGGGAGTGACGTGGCGACGGAAAAGGTGACCTATCTGAGCTGTGCCGCAAAAGATCATGATTACGCAGCGTGGAGAAAGCTGACATCGTCAGTTGAGGGGAAAGATATGGAAACTGAGATCATTCCCGATCTTCGAGAATACCTGGAAATCTCCGGCATCAAGGCCAAGGCAGAGCAGGAGGTAGAGGAACTGTTAAAACAAGCAAGAGTAGAATTAGAATCAGTTCAAGCTGTGGATAAAAGCAATTTAGTTCAGTTTGCAGAGCTGATTTTACAGCGCAGGAATTGAGACAATGATGCCCAATGAAAAGATCAGACAACTGGACCCAGACAACATGTTCGGTCACATTTACGGTTTTGCAGACCAGTTGGAGTTCGCAATGGAGATTGGTCGCAATATCAATCTTGATCACGATTATTCAACTGCCAGGAATATTGTTTTTGCTGGCATGGGAGGATCGGCTATAGCTGGTGATGTAGCAGCAGCGATTATGACGGCGAGCTGTTCGATACCAGCAGTTGTCACCAGGAATTACTCTCTGCCGGAATGGGTGGATGAATCTACTTTGGTTGTATGCTTAAGCTATTCCGGGAATACTGAGGAAACAGTGAGCTGTCTGAGAGACGCTATTAGTAAAGGCGCTATGATAATTGGAATTACCACAGGTGGTCAGCTTGCAGAAAAATTGGAAGAACTGGGCAGCGACGTAGTGAAGATTCCGGAAGGATATCCTCCCCGTGCTGCATTGGGATATATTGCTGTTCCGATACTGTACATCTTAAAGGCAGGAGGAATACTGGACAGCCTGGACGAAGAAGCTCTTTCTTCAACGATTGATTTTCTAAGAACCGAGCGCGTTACATTTTCCCAAGAGATAGAAGGAAATCATGCTTGGGAGATTGCACAAACTATCTATCGCTCTATACCGGTCATTTATGGTGAAGCTCAGAATACTGCAGCAGTTGCTCTCAGGTGGCGGGGACAATTGGAAGAGAATGCCAAGATGGTTGCCTTTCATCACGTTCTGCCGGAAATGAACCACAACGAAATCGTAGGTTACAAGAACAACCCGGAACTCCTCCACAAGCTGGGTATTATTTGGCTGACAGATAAATCTGATCACGAAAGAAATAGAAGAAGACAGGAGTTGACTGAATCCCTCATAGGCGATAGAAGTCTTTATCAGCTTAAAATCACAGGTAGGGGGGGAAGTTATCTTATGCGACTGTTTTATCTGATTCATTTGGGAGATTGGATAAGCTATTGGTGCGCAATAGCTCATAAAACAGATCCGACTCCTGTTGACTGCATTACTCAACTTAAAAAATCACTTTCGAAGTGATGGAACTCACGGATTCCATCTTTAGGGGTTGCAATCTGCAGGATGAGAATTTAAATTTGAACAGGTAACCTGCCTGCTAAATATGATACCAGTTGATGTCACTCGCATATCGTTCTATCCCCCTAGTAAGGGATATGCCGTCATTCTGCAGGAAGTTGGTGGAGAAAACCGCCGACTGCCTGTGATTGTTGGTTCATTCGAGGCTCAGTCAATTGCTTTGGCCTTAGAAAATGTTGATACCCCACGCCCGATGACTCACGATTTGGTGTGCAAAATTCTGATTGAAACAAATGTAGGTTTATCAGCAGTGTCTATTACTGATTTATCTGACGGAACTTTTTTTGCAGAGATGAAAATCAATTCTAACAGTACAGGTGAAAAAATTATCGATTCAAGACCAAGTGATGCCATTGCTGTTGCTCTTCGGCTGGACGCGCCTATTTTTGTGGCGGTTAGTGTGATGGATGTGGCTGGCCTTGAGGAGGAGACTGAGGAAGATCGGGAATTTGAAGAGAGCTCATATTCACGGGGTCTTTCACAAAAAATGCTGCAGGAGAAACTTCAAAAAGCTATTGACGAAGAAGAGTACGAACAAGCCGCGATAATTCGCGATAAAATTATGGAGATAGAGAAAAAGGAATAGTCAGCCGTCCAGTGCGAGAGATTCTAGAGCAATGCGAGCCGCTTCCTGTTCAGCGGTTTTTTTATTGTCTGCGATTCCCGGAGAATAACGATTTTTTCCAATAGTTACAGCTACTTGAAAAATTTTCCTGTGTTCCGGTCCCTCAGTAGACACAACCACAAACCGGGGAGGTTTGAGATGGAGAGAATGGCATTCTTCAATCAGCCGTCCTTTGTAATTAACTGATTCCCACGCCTCAGTTCGATGTTGCCACAGTGTCTGTGCGATAATTTCTTTACATGGTATTATCCCACCATCCAAATAGACTGCACCTATAATAGATTCGTACACATTAGCCAACTGGTTTTCGGACACTTTCTTTTGAGTAAGATCCACAGAACCTCTAACCATAAGATATTCGAGAAGATTCATCCGTTCTCCGGTCTTTGCTAGGAAACTCTTTCGTACGAGAGCAGATCTTTTCTGAGTGAGAAGACCTTCATCGTCGTGGGGAAATTCTCTGATTAGATTCTCTGAGATGACGTGATCAATTATGGCGTCTCCGAGAAATTCCAAACGTTCATAGTTTTCTCTCGGTTCGGTGCTTATTGACTTATGGGTAACAGCTTGCTCGATATATTCCTGCTTCCTGAAGAAGTAATTTAATTTTCGTTGCAGTGAAAGTATTTCTGAGGTATTTGAAGAAAAACGGGATTGAAGCTTACGAAAAAATTGCAATGGTCAGTTTATCCATTCCCTGAACAAGAGAACAGCGTTGTGACCACCGAAACCGAAGGTGTTCGACATTGTAACAGTCACTGATTTCTCAACAGCGGTATTGGGCGTATAATTCAGGTCACATTCAGGATCAGGTGTTTCGTAGTTGATGGTTGGAGGTATTGCATTTTCCGTAATTGCCATAACTGTTGCGATAGCTTCAATTCCTCCTGCTGCTCCAAGTAGATGCCCCGTCATAGACTTCGTGGAGCTCACGTTCAATTCATAGGCGTGCTCACCGAAGAGAGTTTTGATTGCGTCAGTCTCGGTCCTGTCATTGAAGGGGGTAGAGGTACCGTGAGCGTTAATGTAGTCAACTTCATCTGGCTCAATACCACCATCTTTGACAGCCCTGCTCATGGCACGCATAGCTCCTTCACCGCCCGGTGCCGGTGCGGTGATATGATAGGCGTCTGCAGTAGCACCATAGCCGATGAGTTCGGCGTGGATTTCAGCTCCGCGTTTTTCAGCATGCTCGAGCTCTTCCAGGATAACAAGGCCTGCTCCTTCTCCCATCACGAATCCATCACGGTCGGCATCGAATGGTCGGGAGGCTTTCTCCGGCTCTTCGTTACGACGTGAAAGTGTCCTCATGTTGGTAAATCCGGCGTAGGCTATTGGAGTGATACATGCTTCTGTACCGCCAGCAATTATTATTTCTGCATCCCCGTGCTGAATGTGCCTTAAGGCGTCGCCGATAGCTGTGGTCCCCGTTGCGCAAGCCGAAACTACAGCATAGTTGGGACCCTTTATACCCCACTTCATGGAGATATGACCGGCAGCGATATCGAGAATGTACATCGGAATGAATAATGGCGATACACCCCGTGGACCCCGATTAAGAAGGCGTCTGTTCTGTTCTTCCATTGTGAGCAGTCCGCCTACTCCAGAGCCCACAACCACTCCAAACCTGTCCATATCCGGAATACCATCTTCCAGACCTGCATGACGGATAGCCTCTTCTGCTGCTATAAGAGCGTAGATGGAAAAGTTGTCGAGCCTCCTGATTTCCTTTTTATCAAGGAAGTCTTCAGGATTGAAATCGGAGGGGACTTCACCTCCAATCTTAACGGGAGAGTCTGAAGTATCAAATTTAGTAACAGGTACTATACCGCTTTGACCATTCTTCAGACTTTCCCAGTATGTGTTTAGACCAACACCGACAGGGGAAACCACACCCATGCCGGTGATGACTACACGGCGACTCACAGATTATCCTGCGTGTGTATCGATATATTCTACAGCAGAGCCGACTGTGGTGAGCTTTTCAGCTTCTTCATCAGGAATCTCGAGACCGAATTCTTCTTCCAATTGCATGATCAACTCGACAGTATCGAGTGAATCGGCACCGAGGTCATCTATGAATGATGCTTCCGGCGTGATCTTATCTTCTTCTACGCCGAGCTTATCCATGATCACGTCTTTCACTTTGTCGAAACTGGACATATTATTCCTCCTTGTTTATGTATGTAATCCACCGTTAACTGAAATCACTTCACCGGTTATGTAGCCAGCTTCATCTGAAGCCAGAAAGAGTGCAACATGTGCTACATCTTCCGGTTTTCCAATAGTTCCCAAAGGGATCAGATCTAATAGACTTTCTCTTACGGTTTCTGAAAGCTCCGTAGTCATTTCGGTATCGATGTAACCGGGAGCAATAGCGTTTACGCAAATGTTTCGGCTGGCTAATTCTTTAGCTGCAGACTTGGTAAGCCCGATAATGCCAGCCTTGGATGCGGCGTAATTTGCCTGACCAGCATTGCCGGTTAGACCCACTACGGATGTGATATTAATAATCCTCCCTTTGCGGGCTTTCATCATTGCAAGAGTCACTGCTTTGATGCCGTTGAAACATCCTTTCAGATTCACAGCTTGAACCATATCCCAATCGTCTTCAGACATCCGCAGCATGAGTTTGTCTCTGGTGATGCCGGCGTTGTTTACCAGAATATCGATACCGCCTAATTCTTCGGAGATCTTCTTTACAGCATCCTGGAAATCTTTCATGCTGGATACATCAAGCTGCTGAACCAGTGCCTTACCGCCGTTTTCCTCAATGTTCTTTACCACTATTTCAAGATCAGCAACTGTACGGCTTGCACAGACGACAGTTACCCCGTTAGCTGCGAAAAGTTCTGCAATGGCACGTCCGATACCCCTGGAAGCACCGGTTACAAAAGCGATTTTTCCGTTCAAATCAGGCATGAATATTTTCCTTAATATCGGAGAGTTGTGATACACCTCGAGTTGCTATGGATCTATCAATTCTTTTGACTAAACCCTGGAGAACACGTCCGGGACCTACTTCTATCATCTCGTAGATTCCGGCATTTTGCATTGCCTCAATTGTAGAGGTCCACAGGACTGGGTTGTCTAATTGTGCGATTAGGTTTCTCTTGATTTCATCCGGTTCATGGGTTGGTTTGGCTGTTATGTTCATCACTACTGGGAAGTCAGGTTTACCGATAACATTTTCTTGAAGAGCTTCAGCCAGTTTTACTTTTGCCGGTTCCATTAAAGACGAGTGAAAAGCACCGCTAACATTAAGCTCGACAGCTTTCCGTGCACCAGCCGCTTCAGCCAGCTTGATAGCATGTTTAACTCCGTCCACTTCCCCGGAAATTACGATTTGATTGTGAGAATTAAAATTAGCAGGCTGAACAATTCCTGATACGGCTGCAATCCTGCAGATTTGCTCAACAATATTTTTCTCCAGTCCGATGATAGCTGCCATTGTTCCTGGCTGGATTTTACCTGCATCTCTCATTCCATTGCTGCGGATCTTAACAAGACGGAGACCGTCAGAAAACGTCAAGGCACCAGCCGCAGCCAGAGCTGAATATTCCCCAAGGCTATGACCAGCAGCTAAGGATGGCCTAATACCATCTTCCATCAGCAGCTCAGCGAGGATAAAACTTACGACATATAGGGCAGGTTGAGTGTATTCAGTTTGCTTCAACTTTTCTTCAGGACCTTGGAAGATCAGTGAAGACAAGTCCATCTCCATGATATCGTCGGCTTGCTCAAACCGCTTCCTTCCGATTTGGGTCTCTGTGTACAGATCATGACCCATTCCTACCTGTTGGGACCCTTGGCCGGGAAATATGAATGCCAATGCGCTCATAATGAATTTCCCCACCGGATTAAAGTACTGCCCCAGGTGAATCCAGCGCCAAAAGCAGCCAACAGGATGTAATCACCAGTTTGAATGTGTCCTTCCTCCACGGCTTCGGCAAGACCAATGGGGATAGTGGCTGCAGTGGTATTAGCGTACTTATCTATGTTGATCAAGACTTGTTCAGGTGACAGGCCGAGACGCTTAACGCTAGCATCAATGATACGCTTATTAGCCTGATGGGGAATGAACAGCTTGATGTCTTTGCCAGTCAATCCATGCTTTTTCAGAATATCAATAGAGATATCCGCCATTCCTTTCACAGCAAATTTAAACACTTTTTTACCATCCTGTTTGATGTAATGCATCCGCTTTTTGACGGTTTCCTCTGTGGCAGGATTCAGGCTTCCGCCACCTGGCATATAGAGATGTTTCCCGCCGCTTCCGTCTGTGAGGAGGATGGAATCAATTATGCTATTTCCATCTTTTGAAGGTTCCAGAAGCACTCCGCCGGCACCATCACCAAACAGGACGCATGTTGCCCTGTCCTGATAATCAATGATGGAAGTCATCGTGTCAGCACCAATGACGAGAACCTTATTGTACTTCCCAGACTCTATCAAATTAACTCCTGTCTCCAGAGCATAGAGGAATCCTGAGCATGCAGCTGAAAGATCGAACCCCCAGGCATTCGAAGCACCAATGATATCCTGAACGAGGGCAGCAGTGGCTGGGAAAAGCATGTCGGGAGTGACCGTCCCGATGATAATGACGTCTATTTCATGGGCAGAGATGCCTCGTTTCAAAAGAATCTCTTCTGCTGCACGGGCACTCATATCAGCGGTCGCCTGGCCGTTTTTCACTACTCTCCGCTCGGAAATACCTGTACGCGCTACAATCCATTCATCATGGGTATCTACTATTTTCTCGAGATCGTGGTTCTTCACAACCTTATCAGGGAGATACTTTGCGGTTGCAGTAATTGTAGCTTTGATTCGTTCGGGCATTACGTTGTCTCAACTCGGGCTACAGCTTTAGAGATTCCTTTGCGAATGGATTCCACCAATTTTTCCTTCACACTTTGTGCAGTTGAGAGAATAGCGTTCTTGATAGCTCGCGCTGGAGAAGCTCCGTGACAGATCATGCAGATACCGTTAACGCCAAGAAGGAAACTGCCGCCGGATTCTTCGTATTCGTATTCGCGAATAATGTCCGTAAAAATGTCATTAAGTGCTGATTTATCACCGATACTTTTATCGGAAGTAAGCTGACTGGTAACTTCCCTGTGGACATGGTGAATCCAGCCCTCGGCGAATTTGAGCAGATTGTTTCCCACGAAGCCGTCACATACCACAACATCTACTTCACCATTGAAGAGATATCTTGCTTCAACATTCCCTTTGAAGTTCGGTAAAACATCGGAAAGGAGGGCGTGAGCTTCTACATATTCATCACGACCTTTATTAGGTTCTGCACCGATATTCAGCAAACCTACCCTGGGATCTTCTACGTTATGCATGTGTTTCATGTATTCTGATGCCATGATGGCAAATTGTAGAAGATGCTGTGGTTTGACCTCTGTATTTGCTCCAACATCGCACATAACCAATCCTCTTGAACCGACGGGGAGATATACTATAACTGCCGGTCTCCTGACACCTTTAATTCGTCCAAGAAGAAGGAGTGCAGTGGATAGAACAGCACCAGTACTGCCTGCGCTTACGAAAGCGTCAGCTTTGCCTTCCTTCACCAGCTTGATTCCGTGAACAAGAGATGAGTCAGGTAACTGTTTCACTACCTGAGATGGGCGCACGGAATGGTTCACTACTTGGGAAGCAGGGTGGATACTAATAGTGTCCCCATCCCAACCAATACTCTGCAGCTCCTGTTCTATTTCCGAAGACTGACCGGTTAAGATGATCTGAAAGTCATCGTCACTTTCTTCAACAGCCTGAACTGCTCCCTGCACGATTGCGGGTGGAGCATGGTCTCCTCCCATTGCGTCAACGGCGATTATCATGCGAGAGTGGTATTAATCAGACGAAGAGATGACCGGCCGACCCCGATAATAGCCGCAGTTTGGACACGCACGATGCGGCAATTTGGCCTGGTGACATTGAGGACAGGTAGTCAGTTGCGGCGCCTTAGCCTTCCAATGGGTGCGCCGTTTACGTCCCCGTGCTTTTGACTGTTTTCGTTTTGGTAATGCCATTTTAATGCTCCGTTGTTGAAAATTTGATGTTTTTCAAAGGTGCCCACCGTTCATCAGTTGTTTCATCTGAACAGGAGCAGTCTTCATTGTTTAGATTTATTCCACAATGAGGACAGATTCCGTTACAGTCCTTACTACAGAGATTTTTCATGCTTCGTTCCACCGCAATGGAGTCTCTGATGATAGGTCCCAGATCGACTTCAAGTTGACCTGGGTTCAATACTAATACCTCCACTTCATCACTCTCTGAGAGTGAGGAGTCGTGCGAAGCAATAATTACTTCAAAATTCGTTGTGATATCTTCTTTGAATTCGACTAAGCATCGGTCGCAGGACTCTTGTGTTGGTACGGATAAACTGCCCACTACTCTAAAGTCGTTACCTACGGGACTTATGGAGAGTTGGATGGGAATCGTTTCAGTCAGGATATCGTCTTCGATACCTATTTCCTTAGCGTTTGCATTCACGACCGATGACGGTCCCAATGCTGTCAATTCAGAAATTCTAAGCTTCATAACGGTGCTGAAATTAATCGTTTTACTGCGTCCGCACAAGCAATCCCTCTGTCAGATGAGAGTGTAAAAAAGGGGGCGAATTTGCCCCCTCATTATGATGTATCAAAGCTATTAATCAGTCCTCTGAACTATCGTCTTCTTCAGATTTAGAGGAGCTCTCTTCTTCATCTGAGGATTCTTCATCCTTAGATTCCTCTTCTTTTTCTTCTGAGTCACTCTCGAGTTCAGCTGACCACTCCTCGGCTTCCTCTTCCGCTTCCAGTTCTTCTTCGTCTTTCCGCTCCAGGAGATTGTCATCATCAGAACGTTTCTTGAAAATCACTAGAGCGATGGTCTGACCCGCCACTTCTATGCAAAATGCATAAGAGAGAATGGCCCAGAAAACGATGAAGATTGAAACAGCTATAAAAGCTCCGCCTACATATTCCATGGCACCTGCAGGCTCAGTGAGAAAGAAATCGGGTGCTGCCCAACCTATGAGAGTGGCAGGTCCTGATATGAATGTTTCTCCGACTACCCAACCAATCATACGAGCTAATTTCTCACCCATCAGCCATTCTCGGCCAAATACTATATTAACCAGGTTGTATCCTTGCGTCATGAAAAAGTAGAAGATTGCCCCCCCGATGGCTACCAATAAGTATATCAAAGGGAAGTAAAGAACAATCCGCCAAGGTTGTGACCACGTAATGGAGTAGTTCTGGAACACGGCTCCCATTGTATCCTCCTCCATGGCTCCAACAATGGCGTGAGTAAAGAATATTGAGATGATTACAACCACCATTGTATAAACTACGAATACCGATCCTGCAAACCAGAAGAGATACGGGATTCCAAAGAACAGTTCTCCCAGGTAGGGGATCTTGCCAATCAGAGCAAAGATAACTGCCATGATGACAAAGAAAGCTGCGATGATCAGTATGGAGACATGTGTGAAAACGGGGGCGTGCCAATGTTTCTTCACGAACCGCCAGGCATCCCGGGAGGAGTAGAATTCATCTCCTTTGAGCTGTTTGTAGGTTATGCGAGCGACAGCAGTTGCACCCAGCACAAAGCAAACCAACCCAGCAAGAATACCTATCACTGACAGTATGGTCGCTCCCCAACCTGTTTCCTCGATACCCATTGTTATTGTTTGAAGAGCAGCTGGAGGAGGAAAAATACCGAAGTTTTCCCACAGCTCTCCGAAAGATTCTCCTTTAGCTAACAGAGCAAAATAGGAAAACAGGAAATAGATGACGTAGCCAACAAATGTGGCTTCCATCATCGTCCAGATTTTCTTTCCGCTCAATGCCAGGCGTGGTGCCCGGAAAATATCGCGGACATCAAAGTAAAGATTTATAGGTCCCATATCACCCTCCTTGATTTTGCTTACAGGTCTTCTCTAACGTGGTCAATCCACGTCTCGTATTCAGTAATCGAACTAATGGCATTTGAGGCATTTTGTGCTTCAGTCATTGTAGAAAAAGTCCCTACTCGTACTCGGTACCAGACAGTTTCGTTTTCTTTCTGATAATCCCTTTGGATATAAACGTCAAAACCCAGGTCTACAAGTGTGTCTGCTACAGCTTCAGCTTTTCTTAGAGTAGGTAAAGCAGACACCTGAATGGTATAGCTTCGGCTGGATGAAGGTACGAGGGGTGTAACTTTCTTTGGGGCAGTTTCTTTTTCTGCTGCTGGTTTAACTGGAACTTTCTTTTCTTCTTCAACTGTTTCCAAGGTTTCAGGCTCTTCAATAATGCTGGCTTCCTCAGTGATGATTTCAACTTCTTCAGATATTATCTCTGGTTCAATTTCAGGCTCGCTTACTTCTGTTTCTGACAATACTAAATCGTTTGTTTGTTCTTCTACAGGTTCTGATTCTGTGAAGAGGGGTTGTGGCTCGTGTACTTTTGGTTCAGGAATGTCTACAACTGGAGGTGCGGTAACATTGAAAATGTATTTCTTGCTTATCACCTGTTCGTTCTTATCGTATACTATAACCTTGAAAACATATTTTCCTGCCGCATCGGGAAGGAAGGTCAATTCATTGCCTCTAGAAGAAATCAGGAGATCCGAATAAGTAAGACTGCTCTCCTCGGGAAACTCATGGACAATCCAATCGAACGAAGCATTTTGAACATTGTGGGGTGGCTGAACAAGTATGGAATAATAGTGGTCAACTTTTGCCTCATGTGAGATGTCCTTGCTGCATGAGGTGAATACAAGGATACTCAGAAGAAAGGAAAGGCCCCACTGAGACATCCTTGCAGTGCTTTTAGTAAGCAGGTGATTCATTAGTCAGTGAGAATTTCGTCGGCAGAGAAGAAAAATGCAATCTCTTTTGCTGCGTTCTCTTCAGAGTCCGATCCGTGTACGGCGTTGTTCTGAACGTTGTCTGCGTACTGCTTTCGAATTGTACCTTCAGCTGCTTCGGCTGGATTTGTGGCACCGATGGTTTTCCGCCAAGCATCTACTGCATTATCTTTCTGCAAAGCCGCTACTACGCACGGCCCCGAACTCATGAAATCCACCAGATCGTGGTAGAAAGGGCGCTCCTTGTGGATTTCATAGAAACGCTGAGCTTCCTCCACAGACATGTGGATTTTCTTCATAGCCGCGATCTCGAAACCGCTATGGAGAATGTAATCAATAATTTTTCCTGTCAGTCGCTTCTTCACAGCGTCAGGCTTGATGATTGCCAGCGTCCTGTTGTTCAACTGAAACTCCTTTCATTGAGTACTATTTTCATCGTTTTTCCTATGTCAGACGGACTCTCAACTACTGTAATGCCGGCATCCGATAGAGTTTTCATTTTTTCTGCTGCAGTCCCTTTGCCACCGGCAATGATTGCACCGGCATGTCCCATCCGCCGGCCTGGTGGCGCTGTTTGACCTGCGATGAAAGCAACGATCGGTTTGTCGAAGTTGTTATTCACCTTCCACTGTGCAGCTTCTTCCTCAGCCGAGCCGCCGATCTCACCAATGAGAACCACACCTTCTGTGCTGTCGTCATCAGCGAAGAGGCTTAGCAGGTCAATAAATGTGCTGCCAATAATCGGGTCGCCACCTATGCCGATGCATGTTGTCTGACCCAGACTTTCCTTAGTGAGCTGATCCACAGCTTCGTATGTGAGTGTCCCGCTGCGGGAGATTACGCCAATTGAGCCGGGTGTGTGAATGAATCCCGGCATGATGCCTACCTTAGCCTCTCCGGGTGTGATGACACCCGGGCAGTTAGGACCTACCAACCTTGTTCCGGATTTCTGGAGATGATTCTTCACCTTTACCATATCGGCAGCTGGAATTCCCTCGGTGATACAGATGATGAGATCGAGCCCGGCATCGGCAGCTTCCGTGATAGCTGCGGCAGAAAACTTGGGTGGAACAAAGATAACGGAGGTGTTGCAGCCTGTAGCTTCCTTTGCCTCAACCACGGTATTGAATACGGGAAGGTTAAGATGCTTCTGTCCACCTTTACCCGGAGTTACTCCGGCTGCTACGGGTGTACCGTACTCAAGCATTTGACCGGTATGGAAGGTTCCTTCCTTGCCAGTGATGCCCTGAACCAGAAGACGTGTATCGCTGTTTACTAAGATGCTCATGCTGCATCTCCCGCAGCTTTGACAGCTTTTTCAGCCCCGTCTCTCAAGCTGGAAGCTACGATAAAATCCAAGGGTGAATTCTCGAGCAGTTCGGCCGCTTCTTTCGCATTCGTACCTTCGAGTCTTATCACCACCGGTACTTTCACCTCCATATCAGTGAGGGCATCAATCACACCTTGAGCCACGCGGTCGCAGCGGACAATCCCGCCGAAGATATTGATGAGGATAGACTTTACTGCCGGGTCGCTAAGAATGATCCGGAATCCGCGAGCAACTGTCTCTGAACTGGCTACACCGCCCACATCGAGGAAATTGGCCGGTTCGCCCCCGGAAAGTTTGATGATATCCATGGTGGACATGGCCAATCCGGCACCGTTTACCATGCAGCCTACACTTCCGTCGAGCTTAATGTAGTTGAGGTTGTAGCTGGAGGCCTCAATCTCACTGGGGAGCTCCTCAGAAATATCACGCATCTCTAAGATCTCCGGATGACGAAAGAGTGCATTGTCATCGAAATTCATCTTGGCGTCCAGGGCAATGACTTCTCCAGACTCAGTAACCACCAGTGGATTTATCTCAGCCAGCGAGCAGTCACTCTCGATAAATGCTTCCCAAAGTGCCAGAAGTGTCCCGGCTCCGTTTTCAGCCAATTCGCCTGAAAGGTCAAGAGCCTTTGTAAGATTCAGCGCTTGTTGATGAGTCAGTCCCTTTTCCGGGTCGATCCACTCTTTGACTATCTTCTCTGGTGTTTCTGCCGCCACTTTTTCGATCTCGACTCCGCCTTCCGTAGAAACCATGAAGACGTACTTTTCGGCAGAGCGGTCGAGGACAATACCGGCGTAAAGTTCTCTGGCAATGGCGATTCCTTCTTCCACAAGGAGTCGGGTAACCTCTTTCCCCTCAGAGCCTGTCTGGTGTGTAACGAGGTTCATCCCAAGAATTTGTTCAGCCAGTTTGCGGACTTCTTCAGTGGAATGAGCCAGCTTTACTCCACCGCCTTTACCCCGTCCACCAGCATGGATTTGAGCCTTTACAACTACAGTGCCGCTACCCAGTTTCTCAGCTGCTTCAACTGCTTCATCAAGGGTGAAAGCCGGAAAGCCGTTTGGTGTGGGAACATTATGGCTCTTGAGTATCTCTTTTGCCTGGTATTCGTGAATTTTCATAGTTCAAGTACTTATTATGTTTTTAATCAACAGTTAAGATGAGGAAATTTCGTGTCTCCTCGTAGTAGAAGCAAGCCCTTTGTCTGTTGCAATTGCCAATGATTCATCCTCACTTACTGAAGGGCACCAGTATCTCTTCCAAGGTTGGCTGCCCGATTTCCTGAAGGTCGTACGTTACCCGGACAGAAGGTTTGTCGATAGAGATAATCCTTCGTAAATCAATCGGTGTTCCAATGACAACAGCATCGCACTCTACAGTATTAATGGTAGTCTCGAGATCTTTCACCTGCTGTCCTCCATAACCCATAGCCGGGAGTACTTTCCCTATGTCAGGATAGTGTTTGAAGGTCTCAGCGATGGATCCTGTGATCCACGGTCGGGGATCAATGATTTCAGCTGCACCAAACTTATCTGCGGCAACGGAGCCGGCACCGAACTTCATCTCGCCGTGAGTGAGAGTAGGTCCATCTTCAACAATCAGGCACCGCTTCCCGGAGATGATTTCGGAATCTTCCACCGAAACAGGAGAATTTGCTTCTACTACGGTAGCGTTCGAATTTGCAGTGGAGATATTGCTCTTGAGTATTGCTATGTCTTCGGGATTGGCTGTATCCATTTTGTTTATGATAACCACATCAGCCATCCGAAGGTTTGATTCGCCGGGGTAATAAGCCATCTCGTGGCCGGCCCGGTGAGGATCAGTAATTACAATGTAGAGGTCGGGTTTGTAGAACGGGAGATCGTTGTTGCCGCCATCCCACAGGATTATATCTGCCTCTTTCTCTGCCTCATCCAGAATAGCTTGATAGTCCACACCTGAGTAAACGATGGAACCCCTGACGATATGAGGTTCGTACTCTTCCATCTCCTCGATGGTACAATCGTGACGTTTTAGATCCTCAATTGCAGCAAACCGTTGGACCTTCTGTTTGGCAAGGTTTCCGTACGGCATGGGATGGCGAATGACTACCACCTGCTTCCCAGCGGAAGTGAGTACTTCTGCAATGCGACGAGTGGTTTGACTCTTGCCGCAGCCCGTTCGAACCGCTCCGATGGCGATGACCGGTTTCTTCGACTTAATCATGGTTGGTTCACCACCCAGAAGCACAAAGTTGGCTCCACACTTAATTACCTCGGATGCCTTATGCATCACATATTCGTGAGCCACATCGCTGTAGGAGAAAACAACATCATCAACATCAAGTTCCTCAATCAGCTTGGGAAGATCTGCTTCATCGTGAATCGGGATGCCGCTTGGGTAGAGTTCTCCAGTTAACTCAGGCGGGTAAGTACGACCTTCAATATTGGGAATCTGAGTAGCCGTAAATGCGACTACTTCGTAATCAGGATTATCCCGGTAAACTGTGTTGAAATTGTGGAAGTCTCTACCAGCTGCTCCCATTATCAAAACTCGTTTTCTGCTCATCATTTCTCCCTGTGAAAAAGTGATTATCAAACTCAACAGAACCATCTTGGTCCCGCACCAATTCAGCCTATATATTCTGTGTTAGCTGAAACCGAAGGTCTGTTTATAGGATAGTATTTTAGCGAGAAATTTGTTCATTTTTCATTCATGAACGGATAACGGTAATTCTTAGGTGGATCGAGGTTTTCCTTGATTGTCCGTTGAGAGACCCACCTGGCCAGATTCCACATGGAGCCGGCTTTGTCGTTGGTTCCGGACGCTCTGCCGCCTCCAAAAGGCTGCTGACCCACCACCGCACCGGTTGGTTTGTCGTTGATGTAGTAGTTCCCAGCGGCATGTCTGAGGGCGGCTCCTGCTTCGTCCAGAGCTTTCTGATCCTGAGCAAAGACGCAGCCCGTAAGGGCGTAGATGGAGGTATCGTCCACAAGTTCCAGCGTCTCTTTCCACTGCGATGGGTCGTAAACGTAAATGGTCAGTACTGGTCCGAAGATTTCCTCTTCCATGGTCTTGAAGAGTGGATCAGAGGTGAGGATGGTCGTGGGCTCGATGAAATAACCAACTGAATCGTCGTAGCTGCCTCCGGAGATGATTTCTGCATCAGGCGAACTTTTAGCGTAATCGATATACTGTACAATGGAATCAAAGGCGGCCTTGTCAATAATTGCGTTCATGAAATTCGAAAAGTCCTCCACATCACCTATCTTGATGGTCTTTACTTCGGCTATGTAGAGATCTTTGACTTCGTCCCAGATAGTGGAAGGGATGTACGCCCGGGAGAGAGCTGAGCACTTCTGTCCCTGATATTCAAAGGCGCCCCTGACCATTGCTGTCACCAAAGCATCAATATCTGCGGACTCGTGGGCAGCGCAGAAGTCCTTTCCGCCGGTTTCGCCTACAATCCGGGGATAATTCCGGTAACTTGCGATGTTTTCCCCTACTGTCTTCCACATGCGGTGGAACACGGCAGTGGAGCCAGTGAAGTGGATGCCGGATATTTCGGGATGGGGGAGAAGGTTAGGGCCAACTTTCGAACCAGGTCCGGGAATGAAGTTAATAACACCGTCAGGCAGGCCCGCTTCCTGGAACAGCTTCATCAGGTAGTAGGCGGGATAGACAGCGCTGGAGGCCGGCTTCCAGAGAACTACGTTCCCCATGAGAGCAGGTGAAGTGGGGAGGTTGCCGGCGATGCTCAGGAAGTTGAACGGCGTCACAGCGAAGACGAACCCCTCCAGTGGACGGTGCTCGGTAGAATTACGTGTGGGCTCAGGCGAATACATGGGCTGGTGAGCGTAGAGTTCCTGTGCGTAGTATGGATTGAACCGGTAGAAGTCGATGAGCTCACATGCCGCGTCAATTTCTGCTTGATAAACGTTTTTGCTCATATTGAGCATGGCTGCGGCGTTCAAAAGATCGCGATAAGGACCAGTCAGTAATTCGTCCATCCTGGCGAATATTTTTGCTCGCGTCTCAAACGGAGTAACGGACCACTCTTTCCATGCTTCCAATGCTGACTCTACCGCCATCTGGACTTCCTCCTCGCCGGCTTTGTGATAGCGGCCGATGATATGTTGATGATTGTGCGGCAGTACGCAATCCACCATATTGCCAGTGCGGATTTCCTTCCCGCCGATAATGAGTGGAATCTCGATCTCGGTAGAGCTGAGCTCAGCCAGCTTGGCTTTAAGATTAGCTCGTTCTTCCGTTCCAGGAGAGTATGATCTTAGCGGTTCATTGACCGGTTTGGGGACGGTAAATTCAGATTGTGTCATTGTCATATACCTTTTGTCTATAAAATGCCCAACAAGGTTGTGTGGTCAAGACACTCCACAGCTCCTGCGGAAAAGACACAAAGAATATTTCCAAACTTTTAGATTTGTTTTTTATTTTATCGTTATTCAAGACTTTGTGTCTTAGTGCCTTAGTGGCTGGTTGATAGATGATTTTGGGTTTAAAAGCTGTTGAATTTAGCTGGAGCAGTCAGTAAGAAGCAAGGGGAAGGGGAGCTGGACTTCCCCCGAAATATCAGGTGAATTTTAGCATTATCTGCCATGCACCC
>CAZHRR010000021.1:0-24202 GCA_964534955.1 uncultured bacterium | reverse complement strand
GAATAAAGGCTTTTGAATTAAACAGGTTAAGTAAACTTAGTGAAAACTCAATATATCTGGTTCTGGAAAATTGAGAAAATTCTCTGGACCAAATCGTCTATCTACCCACCTGGCATACTTGGCTACTGTCCGCTGATTGGCATAATCCACATCTGAGATGGATCCCCAGATACTTCCACCGTAAACTGCTGCAAAAGCTGCAACGGTAAAGAATCGCCAATTCCCATCCATCAAACGTATCCCGAGTCCTGTTGATGCAACAAATGTACCCACAGCCGGAATCCAATCAGTCAAATATACCCGCCCACCCCCGGGCAAAGCGCTGAGTATACCGGTAAGCTGACGGTTTTTAACCGGTAAATCCGATACATCTTCACATGCTCGGATGAGGCGCTTAAGAAGTCGGTCGTGCTCCTTAGTGTCAAATAGTTTCCGGCAAAGCTGAAAGTCCTCCTTCGCCTCATCCCATTTTAACTCCATGAAATGCGCATAACCATCAAATGCTATGAGATAAGGATCTAGACTATCAACAGTCATCGCTTCATGGACAGCTGCATAATCACCTTTCAGGAAGCTCAGATAGGTCAAGCGATAACCAGCAGCCCGAAATTCTGATGCATTGGGGAGCACATTTTCTTGAACCTTATGAAAATATTCCTCTGCTAATGCTAAATTATCTGTTTCTTCGTAACTCCGCGCTATCTTGTAATAGACCAGAGGGAGAATCTCATCTTCCGGATAAAGAAAAATGTATCGAAAACAAGCCAAAACAGTACGTTCATAATATCCCTCCTGAAAAAGAAAATCGCAGAAGCTGAGAAGTTCTTCACGCTGAAATGAAGTATACTCCTTCCACTCTCTTTCGATCTCTTCTACTGAGTGATACTCTTTTTGACCCTTTGCAAACTGCAGCAGAGCAAAAAAAAGGATGGGCAATAAGATTGTTCGTACTCGGATCATCCCTCAAATATAGAAACGGCACGCCAAGCGTGCCGTAAAAAACTTTATTGATTTTTTACAAATTTACTGCAGTAGGAGCATCTTCTTCTGATCAAAGAACCCTTCGGTCTTTAGTGAGTAAAAATAGACACCTGAAGCCATCGATCTGCCAAACTCATCTCTACCATCCCACTGAATGTGATGATAGCCCGCAGGCATTTCTCTACTCAGCAGTGTCGCTACCTTTTGCCCGAGAACATTGTAGATTACCAATTCAACCGGAGTAGACTCTACCAGCTGAAAATTGATAGTAGTAACGGGATTGAACGGGTTAGGATAATTCTGTCGAAGTGCAATCTCCATGGGCATAGCGCCGAAAGCAGCATCTACAGCCAGCATGTTGAAGGTAACCGGATTTTCTTCATCTGGATATGAGCACGCTACGTTTTGAGCTTCAGCATCCGAGAGTCGAACTCCACCCTCGCCGCCAAGCCAAAATGTTATTTGCTCACCCACACTTCCGACTACATCAAATGTCACCTCGACCAGAACCCCTTCTCCTTCATCGGTTTCAGCGCCGGAAAAACTAAAGCCAAAGACAAGTGCATCGCCATTTTCCGTCTCAGTGCCCGGAACAGACCATCCTTCGATCTTATCCCCAGCAACTACTGAATTGAATTCCAGCGCGTTTTCAGTATCATCCATAATCTCGAACTGGAATGCCCGCAGAGGTTCATTATTATTCACCAGGATAGTCAGTGTTATTGCATCGCTTGTGCCTGTCAATTCTGTTTCGAAACCGAGGCAGGCACAGAGACCTGTAGGGATTTCTTCACCGTAGGTCTCACTGGTGGTATCCATATCTACGTGATAAGCAGTATCAGCAGGACAATCAACGGCCAAAGCGGGATTGAGCAGAGCCATAACTGCAACCACTAATATCAACGAAAATCTTTTCATCCTTTTAATTTCTCCTCTCACTGTAATAATAAATCTACGATTTCTTTAGATGTCCAGAAACCCTTTTTTCCCTTAGGTTGACCTCCATCACTTCAAATACATCATTTTCTGAACTACCGATTTAGTGCCTGCTTTTACACGAAGCAGGTAAATCCCTGAAGATACAGCTCGTCCATTTACATCCTTTGCATCCCAAACTACTGATTTATGACCGGCATCTTGAAGTCCCTCAACAAGAGTGCGCACATTTCTACCCAGGAGATCATGAATAGTGATAAATACAAAGGTCTGCTCAGGAAGATCATACCTTATTGTAGTCACCGGATTGAATGGATTGGGATAGTTCGCATTCACCTTAAATTTCTCGGGCAGCGCCGGACGGCTATCTTCAACTGCCATTACTAGATCAGACCGGTTCCCACTCCTTGTAGAATTCAACCTGTATATGTTCCAATATTCTCCACTTCCGGCATCAGTCTTTATATCAATCACAGCAAGACTGGACGAGGCGCCAACAGTGATCTCAAGGTCTCCATCACCATCAATGTCTGTCACGGCAAAAGACCCATCAACTGTCCCCTGGAGTGAGATTGGGAAGCTGTCCATTATATTACCATCAATTTCCCATGCATAAAGAGTTCCGTTCGAAGCGGCGGCAATAATAACGGGTTGACCGGATCCATTTAGATCAGCAAAGACAGGAGCTGATTTGAAAGCGCTCGTGCCTTCCTGTGGCCAGCCGGACAGAGAATTCCCTTCGTGGTCTATCCCAAATATTTTCTTTACATTACTGCCGAAGAAAATCTCCCAATCACCATCACCATCAATATCTTCCACTGAAGGCGCAGCGCGGACATCACCACTGCCATTCACAGTGTATCGCTGACTGCCATTGTTGTTGATGACATGAAGGTAGTTATCATCAGACCCCGCCAGAATTTCCAATGTCCCGTCTCCATCCAAATCAGCTAAAGCTGGATCACCGTTGATTTTGTTCCCGGCAGTGTATGGGAACCCACTGACCTCCGTACCATCCAGCTCATAAGCCCAGATATTGTCAGACCACGTCCCTACTACAATCTCGTCACTTCCATCATTATCAATGTCGCCTACTGCTGGCGCTACCATAATGGATTCGTCAACATAGACCGGGAAAGAGCCGAAATCCGAACCATCATGATGGATAACATACAGGTACTTGGCAAATCCCCCGAAAATGATTTCCATATCTCCGTCTCCATCAAGATCTCTGAGTGCTGGTGTCGTCATCAGGAAGCCATTGGCACTGTATTCAGCCTGCAAAGAACCATCTCCGTTGAGGATGTAGCACTTCTGGTCTTTAGAACAGACAACAATTTCCACATCACCATCCCCTTCGAGATCTGCCGCTGCAGCAGAGCCTCTAACCTGATTACCTGTGGCATAGCTCCACTCTTCACTTCCTTCAGAACTGAGAGCATAGACGTTGTAATCATCAGAACCGAAGACAATTTCATCTGAACCGTCTTGGTCTATATCGAAGACAAGTGGTGAACTATAGATGTTCCCACCCACTATGAATGGGAAACCGGCCTGGTTAAGTGTCAGCTCGAGATTGAATTCCTCAACGTTTAGATAGTCTGCCGGCGGTTCCCCCGCTGAGATAGTCAGTGTCAGCGGAATCACTTCCGGCTGAGCATCAGCTGCAATAGAAAATTCGAACCTGTCCACAATATTTACTCCAGTTCCTCCCCCGACAATGTCAGGGAAAGTGGCAGCATCATCTGTGATATCTATGTACGATGAGCTGGAAGAGAGGACTGCGTTAACATTAGTAGCTGTCGCCCACCCTTCTGCATTGGCGAGAATTACTCTCATTTTGGCACTTTCTCCCGGATTCAGCACTCCGTCTCCGTCATCCACTGTAAGTTGAAGCGAATATGATTGCACCGAAAGACTGGGAAATGCCCCACTGGCGATAGCAGCAAAAACATCCGGTCGTCCCACACCCAAACGTCCTTGAAGATACTCTTCCGTGTTCATATCATAGATCGCAGGATCAGCAGTCTCAAGAAGACGCTGCTCCACCCAATCCCGGTCAGCTTCAGGAAAATAGGACCAGAGAAGCGCATAACATCCCGACACAACAGGTGATGACATAGAGGTCCCATCCCACGACTGATACCCTCCAGATACGGCAGCATAAACCGTGCTGAGAATATTTTCTCCGGGAGCAGCAAAGTCCACTGATTCATGGTAAGTAGCCCAGTGATGCCATACGTCATTTGGTCCCAGCGCTGTCACAGAAATCACATTATCATAACTTGAAGGATAGTGTGCTGCATATTCCTCGTTTCCGAAATCATCACCATTGCCAGCCGATGCGACAATAATAGTTCCATAGTTGTCATAAGCAATGTTGATTATAGTCTGTTCACCACTACTGAAGCCGCCTCCGCCCCAACTGCAGTTGATGATGTCAGCTCCAGCCTTGGCAGCAAACAGGATGCCATTGTATCCGCCAACAATAGCTGTCCCATCATCATATGCACACTTGACAGGCATATGCTTTATGGACCAACCCTCACTTGCCATACCCAGACTGTTGTTAGTTGTAGCGCCTGGTACTCCTGCTACGTGAGTTCCGTGCATGTTACCGCCATACTGGCCCTGTCCCGGTGGACCTACTGGGTCGTTGTCACCCTCACCAATGTCCCAGCCAATAAGATTGTCCACATAGCCGTCACTGTCATCATCCACACCGTTCAAGTCACCAGAATCAAGCTGCCAGAAGCCTTCTACATATTCCACGGTTACACCGTCACCATCGTGATCTTCATCAAGGTTCTGCCAGAGGTTTCCAATAAGATCAGGATGATCCCAATCGCAACCAGTATCCACAATTCCCACCACAATATTCTCATCGCCTGGTACATCTCCCCCGGCGATATCCCACATGTCCCACGCCTGCTCAACAGTAACCTGAGGAATGTACCACTGCTGACTGTACTTGGGATCGTTGGGTTCGTAGTCTAAGCGATAGACAGGAACACGCTCTGCAAAAAGAATGTGTTCATCTTCGGAAAATGTGGAAACTAATTCCTGAATGTTCATATGGATGTCAGGCAGCGTAATCTCATAGAATCGGCTGAGGTAAATGTCACCGTCACGGTCAAGATCAGCAGCAGCCGGAAGCCACTGCTTTAAATTGGGAGCCCCAACTTCTTGAATTAACTGATCGAACGATTCAAAGCCGGTTACAACTCCGTCTCGTGTCTTCAGCACCTCAATTCTGCCCAGGTCATTCTTGAAATAGACTCTGAACCTGTCTGCATGATACACACCATCCAAACTCGCTGCTGAGACGATCCCCAGTAGAACTATATTCAAACATGTAGATGAGAACTTTTGCATTAGATATACCTTTCCACTATTAACTATCTCCACTCAAGAGGCGCTCCTTCAAAAGAAACCGCACACAGGTCAAATAGACCCGTGCGCAACTCCCTAATTATCTCTCCTCGTGTAATCGTTATTTGACGAGAATCAACTTCTTCGCTGCTGAGTTCTTCTCCGTTTCTATCTGGTAGATGTAAACGCCTGTTGCCAGATCGCTGGCATCCAGGTGATAGCTGTACCGGCCTGCAGGGAGGTTTTCATTAACCAACGTCTGAACCAGCCTTCCTGTGACATCATACAAATCCAGCTTCACATGCTGCCCGGACGGCAGATCAAATGGAATGAATGTCACCGGGTTGAACGGGTTTGGATAGTTCTGCCGCAGAGTAAACTCTGTGGGAAGTCCTGCGTCTTGCTGATCCACAGAAACAGCCGCATCCACTTTTGCACGAATCATAAGGTCGCCGTTGTATCCCAGATCAGAGATTGAACCCCAGGCTTCGCCGGGAATCTGGTAATAGCTGACATCATCCGGACTGTCGGTATCCAAACCGAGCTGTGGTGACAGAGAAGTCTCACCCCAACCAACGTAAAATCCTCCGTCGGAAATCACGATATCTGCCGTAGAAACATCTTTTTCATTCCAACCTTCAATAACGCTGGAGAAGAGGAGAGTGGTTCCAATCTGACTGCCGGGCATGCCGTCCTCACCATCGTCAGTCCACAGATAGACCCACGTCAACCCACCTTCGCCAGTAGCGTAGTACTTTAGCGATACGAGCGTAACCAGCTCACCCGGAACGAAGTGGACAGCATATAACCCACCGTCTCCCAAGGGTGTAACACCGCTCTCAGCCGTACCGTCATCGTAAGCCATTTCATAGATAGTAGCGGCTTCCGGTATGGCTGAAACTTCATTAGAGAAATCACTCTCCATTTCATCAGGTGTTCCATAGTTGTAAACTGCGGTTACTACATAGTAATATGTATTTCCGTTAATAACGAAAGGATCCTCAAATGTAGGATCAGGCCATGCCTCTCCGTACCAGAGTGGATCAGAATATTCACCGCCCTCAGTATGACGGTAGATATTATATGCAACATCAACTTCACCACCACCGCCTACAACGGCTCGGATTCCCCATTCACCATCCGGCAGACCGTTGGTTTCTGCTGTAGATTGCCATGTAGCCCAACTGCCAAAATTGACGTAGCTATGTGCAGATGGAACTGCTGACTCATCCAGAGGAGCGTACATAATTGAGGCATCATCAAATGTTCCAACATCGAAAGCAATGGCAAAGTCGCCCTCGAACTCCCATCCATCAGCGGACAAGTCAATATCGTTCCATGCTCCTGTGGTCAGGGAAATGTCCTTTGAATAGAGTGGGGTATCTTCAATGATACCAGCGAAGGCATCGAAACCGTAGATTGTAGTTTCAGTACCCGTATTACTGTCATAGCCATAAATGCGGGCTGTTTCCACTGCAGCACCAAACGGAGCATTGAATAACTCTGCTGCCATGAAGACACCACCGGTGGAATAAATTCCGTTAGTGAAAAAGCCGCCGCTGCCATCGTCATTATCATAGGCAATTTCACCGCCTGCACCAGGGCCTATTGCGTCCCATGAAAGAGTGACCAGAGCATCTGAAGCTTCCGCCACCAGATTTTGAGGAACTGGTGCATGCTCGATCAACTCAATCTTCCAGATCAGTATGTCATCTATGAAGAGACCTTCACCGTTTCCACCGTCATCATTATCATCAACTCTAGCCTGCCATTTCATTTGGATACTAGATCCAGCAAAGTCAGAAAGATCTAGATTAACGTTGCCGTTGAATGGATCACCCGGATCATAACTGTCCCACCCTGATCCTCCTGGACGTGTGATATCACCGTAATCATAGAATTGATCCACCCATACTTCACCACTGGCCAGCATATCACTATCTCCATCAGCATTATCAAAGAACAACTCATCAGACCCATTAGAAACTGAAATATCATCAACTCTGAATCCTGTCAAGGAAGGATCATCTGGAGTAGAGTAGGCGGGATCAGATCCAAAAGCAAATCGAATGGTTATATCCTCTCCAGCATAATCATCAAGACTGAAAGTAACATTATGCCAGGATGCCTGATCTCCCCAGCCTGCAGCCAGATGTTCCAGGTCTCCCCCCCAAGGTGGACAATCGTATTCTATATCATTCCATATCCAGCCATAACCGTAATCAAAGTCATACGGGTCTGAACCAACTAATAACTCCCAAGTTGTCCCTCCGTCTATTGAAATCCTTACATTAGAAGCATCCCAACCATCTGTACAGGAATTCGCTACACTAGCACCTGCAGGGTCCTCAATCCCCCATGCCATTTGAGCCGAAAGAGTATATCCAGAGGATGGAATGGATATAGTTGGTGTATCTAAGTACTGAAGCCAGCTGTCCAAGTAACCATTTATTTCATCTTTACCGCACCACCAAGAATTGCCTTCATAGGCATTGAAGTTAGATGGATGCCAAGCAACATCCTCTGGATTCATGAGCGATACGCTATAATAATCTTCAAGGAAGTTGTCGCCATCGCCATCGAAATCAGGGAAATCACACCAGAGCATAAAGCTGAATCGAATATTCTCATTATCATCTTCCAATTCCGGCAAGGTAAAAATAGGGGAGATAATTGAATTCACCATACCGTAATTGTCATCGTCAAACCACATACTGTGAGTAGGACTGTTGTAGCTGTTCTCGGTTAATTCCCATCCCTGTTGTACGTACCATCCTTCAGCATCCAATTCAAAATCCTCTTCCCAAACTACCACTGTGTCACGGCTATATAGTCTAGATTGGCTTGCTGTATATGGCCCCTGCCAGCCCGAATCTCTGTCGGCCTGAAGGAAGGGCAACTCCTGCTTACTTGCACTGCGCTCCTTGGCGCTCATCGTACCAAACACCAATGAAAACGCTGTCAGTATAACAAATGCCATAGTCATTCTTTTCATGTTGACACCTCTTAGTTGAGTTAATGTGTTATTCTTCAATATCAACCCTTAATCAGCCACCAAGTCATGAAGACACAAAGAAATGTACTATATAAATGGAATTATGGAAAATGTCCTAATAAACATCTTCATCGTTCCATTGCTCCTCGCTGTATCTCAGCTAAAAGCGAGTCTGTCTCCATGGGATACGACCCGATTATTTTACTAGATTTCATCATTCCTCTTAGTACCTTTTCCACAGTACCCTGCGGGGTGGCGAATTATCCATGTTAGATAAGTCTTGAATGAATTAATTTCATCCATGTTGACAACTTACCTCCTCATCTGGACATAATGCTATGATTTTTGTCACAATCTCACCGTACAATAGCAAATTTCCCTACTCGCTGAAGATCTCCGGCTTCCACGACATAAATGTAGAGTCCGGGAGCTACCTCCGGTCCATCCTGATTATGGCCTGTTCGGAGATTCCACCAGAGATTACCTTCATATGGGTCGCTCTGTTCGAGACTCGTAACCAACTCACCAGTGATGGTATAGATGAGTATCCGGCATTCGTTTGGCAGCCGGGTAAAACGGATAAGACGACTTCCTACTTTCTCATTGTATGCTGAATGTACTATATATGGATTCGGTACAACCCGGATAAGGTCCAGATCGTCTTCCATCACTTCATGGGTTTTACCAAACTCTCCCATATCCACAACCCACGCATCTCCATCGGTGAAAAATTTCTTCATCTTCACAATGAAATACTCACCATCTGACCAAGGGTAATACGGCTTCCATGGACTATCGTTCACACCATCACCGTTATTATCAATAAAGCTGTACGGTTCCACTCCGGAGTTAGAGGCAGTCGCTTCCCATGCCATGGCACGCTGCAGAACGATATCTCCCTCAAGGTAGCTGTTGGCAGATGACCAATTTGGGAGTCCAAGAAACAGTTCTTCCAGATTAAAATCAGTGGTAATAGTAAACGTAGCCACCGGTGTAAGGACACTGTCTATTTCCAGTGTATCACTCTGAAATATAAGCGGTTCATTTCTTGTCCATTCACAATCTCCAAATCCCTCCGAATCCAAGGGAGGTGGGAATGAATATCCCTGATCCAAGTGCTTTAATTCTACTTGGCGTCCTGTTGTCAGGTTACTCACTCTCAAAGGGACACGAGAAATAAAAGAGCTGCAAAATTGTGATGTTACAGAATCCGTAGGGGCAGAAAATAGATCTATTTTGTAATCGAAGTTCAACCTTCGATTAAATGCAGCAGAATTAAAATAAGTAAGAGTTCCTTCCAACGCGTCAATGGTTGAACTGTCGGCGAACCAGATCACCGTATCTATTAGCGCAGATGCATCTTCAGGGATGAAATTCTGTATGTTATCGAACCGGTAACGAATGCCATCCATCATATCACTGTCTCTATTCACCTCAGTGACTGATCTGTAACGGGGAATCAAGATGTCTGTACCGCTCTCAGTTGCCCCTGGAAAATCTAGAAGCGACTCTATCTGAGACGCTGTCAGTGTGTCCGTATTATATGTCTGATCGAATTCCACTGGATCCTGGCTGACGCTGTCAGTAATTTCATACACATAGACGACCGGATTTTCACATGCCATCCCTTCTCCCGCAGTACTTCCCAAATCGGCCTGAATCTCGAACCGAAGTATTATATCTGACAGGCTGTCCCGATCTACTATGATATAGGAAATATCCCCTGTCCCAATCGTGCCTTCCTGGCGAATAAAGAAAGACTCAATTTCATCTTCAGATGGAAAGGATACATTACTTGCGTAGTAACCGGGGATAACTGTCACAAAATTTAAGTCATCCTGTTGTGATCCTGTCGAGCACTCCAGACTGGGATATCCTCTGGCAGGATTGGGTTTTCCGTTCAGCGAATCGGGACCAACAAAATGATCGGGATTAGAAGGCGACCATGTTGTATCGGCATACCATGTAGAATCATCTTCATCCCAGATAAACTCTACTTCAAACGTCCGTAAGCCCATATCGTAGGCCACAACTGAGTAAGTATATTCCACTCCATCTGTCACATTTGAGTCCACAAATGTATGCTGCAGACCACTGTTCACACCCAGACTAAAACGCGGGTTAAGGGGATCAGGCCCTGAAATCTCAATTCCCCGCTTAGGATCATTTGCACCACAATCGGGATCATAAAGGCAGAAATCTACATCTTCTTCTTCTGTAAGATCAAACTGAGCGTAAGGCTTCCATCCCACAAAATTTCCGTCATAGTCGTAGAGCATCTGATCGGGACCTCCCCACGACTCTCCCCCGTCGGTACTCCTGTAGATTCTATAACCTTCAAAGTCAGCATACCCCGTCACAGAATCTATGGATGCTTCCGCTTCATTATCCCACGCTAGAAAAACACGATGGTGACGAGTTGTGGCAAATAATCTTGGCGTATCAGGCGGAGAAAATCCATATTGCGTTTGACTACTGCTCGTACTTACCAACAGGAAGATAAACAAAAACAGAAACATTCTATGTGCTGGAGTCACTGAGTATTTCCTTTTATTAAAGAGTCCACTCCGAAAAGTTGATTTCCACGAAACATAAATTTATTATATCTATATATTGTTGAAGATAGCATTTCACCATTAGCGATAATTAGCGGTTTTCGGACTGTACTCATTAAAACTCCAAACCGATACTGACCTGATGCATTACCTTCAAGATGTTATAATTGACGAAAGCGTAGTCCACCATTGCTGACATACGGCCCAAATTGAAGAGGAGTCCCCCGCCGGCGGCAAAACCGGCTGTATCATGTCCGATGTTTTTCCCAGCCCGGAGAAACGCCATTTCAAGGAATGAATATTCAATTCCAGCGTTTCCGTGAACAGTATAATCAGTGGGATTGACTCCATCCATTGCAAGTGATAGACGGTGAGTAGAGCTCTTTACTGTAGCATTATCTGATTGTCCCATGATATCTTTTTGAATCCCAACTCGAAACATCAGCGGTAAGGGAAAACTCTCTGTTACTTTACTCAGGTGTCCTTCTACATCTAAGGTATCCGCTACCGGAATCTGTAAGCCTTCTCCGCCATATTGCACTTCAGGACCAAAATTCGAAACGCTCATCCCTAAAACGAAACCGAAAATACCTGTATCAAAGTTAGACCCAACGTCAAAAGCTACCGATTGCATGTTAGTCGTGTAAATCTCATCCCGGATATAGTTAAGGGTTACGCCTACTTTTAACCGGTCTGTCATCTTTCGGGCGTAGGCGAAGCGGAATGACATTGAGATCACGTGATAATCTTCACCTGTACCATTAGAGAAATCTTCAGTTGTCACACCAATGGGACCGGAATCGAGGTAAAAAAGATTTATGCCGAAGTAGTCGCTGGTCGAAAGACGCGTCCCGTAGGATAGGACATTGTAAGTGATGTCTGCAACATAGTTGGTTCGAGACAGGTAAACCTCAGAACCATCGAGAAACGCTACCGCCGCAGGATTATACGGGATAGCACTCACACCCTGCCCTGCTGCTACAAAGGTTCCACCCATGCCGGCTGCCCGGGTACTCGTCCCTAACTTGAGCCAGTTGGCGGCCGTCGTAGCAACCTTAGACACCACAACGGGGATATCCCGGTACTGGGCTTGAAGAATACCGGTTAAGAGTAAGCATAGAATAGTAGTATTAAATATTTTTTTCATCTTACCACCGCAAATTTCCCTATCTGTTTTTGACTCCCTGACTCCACTACGTAGATATAAAGTCCCGGGCTGATTTCCTGATTATTTACAGTTCGCATATCCCAAAAGTAATTTCCATCATCGGGATCTGAATGATCCAGAGTAGTTACCTTTTCGCCTGTTATGGTAAATACCGAGATTGTGCATTGTACTGGCAGATTAGTGAAGCGTATCTGCCGAAGGTATTCAGTCTCCAAGTAACCAGATCGCTGGATGTATGGATTGGGTACCACTTTTATTTTACTCAAATCATCCTGTGGTGGTGACCCCGGGTGTACTTTCACAAAATTTGCATCCAATACGGTAGTACCCTTGGAATTTTCAATGTATTCGTAACCGTCTGGAGCTGACCAGTTGTCAGGGTTAGCATAACCGGGAATCGTGTCTGGGGTAAATCCTCCACTGCCGTCCGGAATCCAGTCCACCACAAACGGAGCTTCTACGCCCATATCGTATGCCGTCACAGAATAAGTGTACTCCATCCCGTCAATCACATTGGAATCCACAAAAGCATAGGTGTATTCCCTGCCGTCAATCTCTACGGGCTGAGGAAGACGGATTTCATCGAAGCCGGTATCGTTCCCAAGACTAAACCATAGTGCATGAGGATCAGGTCCGCTGATACCCCTTCCTCGATTCTCTCCTGCGTCACACTCGTCATTTTCATAAATGCAGTGAACCGAGTCTTCCTCGGCACTCAAGTCGAATTGAGCATACGGCCTCCAGCCTACAAGCACATCACTGTTATTGTAAATTCTTTTATCGTTGGAACCCCACGTATTACCACCGTCACTGCTCCGGTAAATCTTATATCCCTCAAAGTCTGCGTAGCTCGTTACCACATCCTTGGTACTTTCTGCTGCATCATCCCAGTAGAGTGTTACTTTTCCATGATCCACTTTAGTATGGACAGTGGGTTTTGTAGGAGGTGTGTATCCCTGATAATGAGAATTGTACATAATCTGGGCAAACGTGGCATTTTTAATCAGGTCTTCATGATCCTCACCAAAAATGACACAAAACGAGAAAGGCGCTTCTTCACCCACAGCCAAATCAAACGGTCCGCAGCTCATAATCAGTACACAGTCCAAACCTTCTTCTCCGCTCAAGAACGCATCTTCACGTTCCAAGCCTTCCAATGAGTCGAAGTGTGGATTCAATTCCGATCCGAGGTCAGTATCGGGGTTCTTTGTATGGAAAAACCAGGAGTGTTCATTTTCACTAAGATTCACGGTATCACCTTGAATCACTTTCAGCAGAATTTCCTCTTTATTCCTGGCGATGGGGCGACCAAGATCTCCGGCACAACAGTTGTTGTTACTCTCCCTGTTAACCACACCCGGCCGGTTGTACCAGTCGAACCAGTGCCAGTCGGTCATCTTCAGCGGTTCGCCGGGAAAAATGTCAGGAAATCCGTCCAGATCAAGGTCCACTTCATCTGTTGCTAAGGGTGAATCGAGAAGCTGAGTTGCTACAATACCGAGATCTGTGGCAGGTCCGCTGATTCCGTCGTAGTCATAGATAAGCGCCATACTTATTCGCAGTTCTTCACCATCAACTTCCGGACAGCCATCAGGAAAGAACTCTGCAGATGCTTCACTTAAACAGTCAATGTATTCCATAAAATCATCAGCATTCGTGTGAATAGCACTGCTGAAGCCATTAATATCACCCATAGCTGCATCAGCATCCATATAGAAACCGAGTGTAATATCCTTATAGTCGAAACCTCGCCCACGGTTGAGTTTTGTACCGTCAGGCATAATCATCCCTTCTCCGCTGAGCTGAATCCCATCTTCATCCAGAATTGGAATCTGGTTACCGCTGTTGTCTCTCTCGAAGGCAGACCAGTCGCCGCTCTCGTTTCTGACTCGTACAGTGACAAACATGATATCCTCAGCATAAGAAACTCCGTAAGAGTGTGCCTCAGCCATCACCCGCAGACCCAGGGGATAGCCGGTCTGTTCATATTCATCATTGGTGTTGACCAAATTTGCCCTGCTGGCCCAGCGATCGTCGAATTCCATGAAGACGTCAGTATCCGAGATAAATCTTCCCGGTACCACTTTCCAGCAATCAGGATCCTTGCGTGATCCGCTGCAGTTTGTGATACCTTCTTCCTCCCACAATTCAGGTTTGTCACCGTAATAGTCCTCAGCCCACCACCCCGGCCAGAACGGCTCGTAGTCACCTGTCTCATTACTGAATGCAGTGGGCCATGTCTGTGAATAGCTGCTGTGAGCCAGAAGCGGATAGGTATCCCCCGCATCTGTGAAGGGTGTATCGCTGAAGATATCTCCGGCTGTTACGTCTGTACTGTGGGTGTTGATACGGGCGTTTGTGGAAGCGTGCCAATCTGTATTTCTGGAGGGATTCCACCGGGTAAACCACGACTCAGATACTGTTGCCCCATAGTAGAAATAAATATCGTCGGTTGTCCATTCTTCCTTATCTGAGCCATATTCGTACACATCAAAGTCGTCTGTACGCTCCTTCAGCTTGGGCCGTAAAGCCCAGGGACGGATAAGACCAACCTTGGCAATGGACTTGTTGGGATTGTTCTCCCCTTCCACACTGATGAAGATTGTTCCCTGCTCATTGTTAATCCCCCACTGATAGGAATCGGAGATAACGTCAATTGAAGATTTCTTTGCAATACTGTCAGGATACCAGGTGCCGGCATCATTTTCAGCGTCAAAAATTATTCCCACGAAATTGGTATCTCCATCCTCAAACCAGGCCTGATAGGCATCCGATGACTCCCACGTTTGGCGGAGAACAACACTACCATTTTCAATAGTCTCATACAAAGTCCATACAAACCTTGACGAATAAGCCTGACCGGGAACCCCTGCCAGGAAGCTCACCGCCGGCAGATAGGAATAGTCTCCCCAAAGACCTGCAGGATGTTCATCCCAGTTGACGAAATTTCCATAGTTGGAAACGGCATTCTTTACTATTCCCTGAAGCAGGAATCCCTTTGCACGATCGTTCATTGGATTGGTCGGAAACGGATAGTCACCGATCTTCAACGAAGGCCGGGGGCCATATCCGCCCAGCGGATCACCGGAAAGTCTTGGTCCCTGCCGTTCTGCACTTGAGAGCAAAACAACTGACAGCAGAGCGATCCCTGTAATCCTGTTCACCATTTTGTTACTCAAACTCGATCCTCACAAAAAAGTCGATCTCCCGTGGTGTTGAGAAATACCACGGCTGGTCAAAAAATGAATTGGAGAGATACGCCTTAACACCAGCACCGTTAGGGTCTGTCCCGGGAAGTCCAACGAAATTGGTGTAGTAACTGCCGGGGTCATCAGGCTTGCCTGTAAGCGGCCAGATATCTAATGCATTCCGTATATCAAACAGATTAAAAACGTTCAGCCCTAACATGATATTCTGCCGGCCATACTCTATTCCCTTGGAGAATGACAAGTTGAAGTTCAAGTAGTCTGGTGAACGCTTGGAGTACTGATTCTCTATATCGAGGGAAGGCTCCCGGTCACCCTTTTCATAAATGTATGGTGTGTAAGGATATCCTGACTGGTAGAAGCCGGTAAGTCCAGCGCGGATACCGAAGGGCAGGAATGTATAAAGCGAAAGAGTCAGATCGTGAGTTCGGTCATAAGGCATGAGGAACTCCTGAGAAGGAGCATCTACATAGACGGTACCTTCTGCTGCCCAATCGTGAGCCTTGTTGGCTTTAGCCACTGATAGAGTATATTGCATCATTCCACTCAAACCTCTTCCCCTGCGTTCCAATGTAAAGTCTATACCTTTTACTCCACCGTAGTCACCATTGTCGAAGACTTTATATTCATAGACTCCCGAACGGCTGTTCTTGAATGTCAGCCACTGGTCAATATCTTTTACCCACGCAGCTAAGTTGTAGCTCCAATGTCTGCTTACTTGAGCATTGTAACCGAGAGCATAGGATTGAGTTCTCTGAGCTCCCATTGTAGCGTTTCCGAGGGTCCCTTCGCTCTCCTGGAACAACGCTTCAGGATCCTCAAGCCTGTTGGTATTCAGGTATACGTTCATGTAAACAGGTGTCTGGTAATAGATCCCGTAATTGAAAGTAAAGGTAGAACGATCAGTAATGATGTGACTGATGCCGATACGGGGACTTACCTTGTAAAACCATTGAGCATCAGTGAAAAGAACTTCCTGCCGAGCCAGCCCGGCAAATTCGCTTACTTCCTCTCCATCATCCCATACTCCGTTTTCATTTGTATCAGAATAATACCACGGCTTACCTGGGGATAAAGCACCATTTGTATCGGCCCAGACCTGCGTCCTGTAGTTTACCCCATCCACCCGGACTCCAGCATTGATTACCATCCACGGCACTTCGAATGTGCTCTGGATATAAGCTGAAAGTTCTACCGGCTCGCGAAAATCATCCCACTTACCATTCTTGTTGGCATCGGTAAATTCTTCATGAGGCTCTCCTGTATCCCACTCGCCATTTTCGTTCTCGTCGTCGTAATCCCAGCGACCATTCCCTTCTCCCGGGTCTGCTGCCTCATATTCCACATCCGTTGGAAGGAGTCCATCAGGTCCCGTATCCTCCCAGAATTCGGCAAATGTCTGAATGAACGCTGCCGTGCCTAACCAAGGTTCTTTCACCTCGAAAAAGTTCAGCTTGTGAGACTTCAGATCAATGCCCGAACGCAGTTTAAATTCATTTGTGACCTGAGTAGTGACATCGAATCGCAACTCATTAGTTACTGCTTTCGAAGTAGCGTAGAAACGGTCGTGGCCCCCGAAGACACGACCCTCGAACCAGTTATATTGACCATCTGCAGACGGCATGTAGTAAGTGTAATCATCTGGAACACCGAAATAGAGCAGTAATGGAGCTATCGCAACCGGGTATTGTTCTGCAATAGGGTCCTGAAGATAATGTTGGAAAATATGGTCATTATCATAGAAACTGTTATAATCCTCATACATCTCAGGCGCCAGCCAATATGAACCGTCCCTTTTCTGCAACGCTTCAACCAATTCAGGCCCATCCCATTGACCATCTCCGTTCATGTCTTCCCACGGTTCACCTGAATCCCAAATGCCGTTGCCGTTCATGTCAGTAAATTCTTCAGCCACTTCCCAGTTATAAACTCCTGGTTCAGCCCCATGATACCAACCGCTCCGCCCATCTATCATAGTATAGAAGAGAGTATCTCCATTCTCGGAGATGGAGTATGGGATTACATCCGGATCATAGGGATTTGACATACCCCTGCCAGGTCCTGCTGGATGCCGCCATTCAAACCAGTCGGGATAGCCATCACTGTCGCTGTCCTGCCAGCGGACGCCCTGAAACTGTTCCTGCATAAACCGGGCAGCACGAAGTGTATAAAACGTCTTGCTGGAGAGAGAGTGATTCATTTCCAGCGCTATTCTTTCAGTGTTCCGGAAGAGTTCATTCTGCCCGTCATCCCAATAGAGGTACCTGGGATTGAATCCTTTTCGGTGGGCATCCACATTCCAATAAGAGAGGTTAAACCTCAGCTTGGTAGAGAACCTGTAAGCCAGCTTACCGAAAATATCCCATGTACGATCGTGACCAAAACCTCGGAAGCCCGCCGCCTGATCCCATGGCTGAACCATATTATTACGGTTTTCATTGACAGTCTTCTGATAATCGGAATGGTAAAAATCCGGAAGGTCAAGGTAGTGCTCCTGTCCCGGTAAAAGCTTGTATACGATGTCGTCAAATTCATATACTCGATAAGACTCGTGAGTTGTGAATTGTCCGGAGAACCAATAATCCAGCTTCTTGAATCCCGGCACTGATCCTCCAAAACCTATATTATAATCGTTATAGCCTCGAAGGTCATCGTAGTCGGATCCCATTAGGGCACCGACAGAACTGGTTTCATACTTGAATTGGTATTTGAATTGACCACCTCCTGAATTGGTATGCATGTTCGAAACCGCAGACATAGCATCACCATACTCAGCATTGAAACCACCGGGCTGCCAGTCAAATTCCTTTACAGCAAACAGGTTCAGGCGGGTACCATTCCCAATACCGCCGTAGATGGGATTCCGGATATAAAGACCATCAATCATATACGCAATCTCGCCTGAGCGGCCGCCGCGCACATGGATTTCCTCCAGACCCCGTTCCTCATGATCGGGGATTCCCTCCCTGCGGCTTTCTACCTTGATGACACCCGACTGAAGCGTATACAATTCGTTTATATCTCGCATTGGCAAAGATGTAATTGCTTCACTATCTACTGTTACTTTCTTGGCAGTGAACGTTTTCTCTACCATGGGACGTTCTGCCACCACAGTCACTTCTTTTCCTTCCTGAAGTTCAACCGGCAATTTGAAATTCAACCAGACCGACTGGTCCATCTGTACTACCACATCCGTAACTATCTGTCGCTGATAACCCATCATCATAACTGTAACATCATAAGTTCCCACCGGTATATTCAGGATGATGTAGTCTCCGTTGGCATCTGCCACACCGCCAATTGAGAGTTCTTGAATGAATACCTGGGCACCGGGCAGCGCAATACCTTCCGAGTCAGTCACTTTACCGCGGATAGTACCGTCCGTTCCGGCAATCAATTGTGTGCCAGCAATAAGCAGAACAGCAAATAATATGATTGTTTTCCCTACTTTTTTCATCTTACTCACTCAAGTTTCGCATTTGAATAGCCTCGTCCTTCCCGCCTGACCGATGGCGGGCAGGCAGGGCGAGGATATTGAGGCCGAAATAGATTGCTACGTCGTTCACGACGTTACCTCTAGTAAATAATTTCGTCTTGAAGGAAAAGGACGTGAACGTCCTAACCATCTTTCAACGTTTCTATCCCAGCCCTTAAGGACTGGGTTATTGACTATATCTCTTATTACCATGAATTTATAATGTCCGAAACTTGAGTTACTCATTCCCCGGCAGCTCCACTCGCTGGAAACCTGAAGTTCTATGGAAGATATACGGATCATTACCAAACAATGGATGAGTATCAAGCTGATTTAGCTTCACTGTCTCAGACTGCCCTGCCATTCGAAAAGAAGTGCCGATCCCGGATGAAGTCGCTCTGCCCAGTTCCCAGCGCGATACGGCAATCCACATTTCAGGAGTCCCGGCCAGTTCACTCCACCTCACAGATAAGACATCCTTAACGATTCCCATACCCTCCGCCAGCCACGTTTCATCTTTTTCTCCGTACTCAACACCACTGCCGATCATGGTCATAGTCAGAGTCCGGGTAATCTTAAAGCTATTATTAAGGGTAGTATCAGCGCCGGGACAGTCATCTATTGCAGCCGCAGCCCAACCGGCATCCTGATAGCAGATTATGCTGCCGTCCTCCTCATATCCGCGGATCTTTTTAGCCGGCACGGTGACAGTATCCGATTCAACCCCAAAACGCTTTTCAATTTTATAGATGGCAACTTCCGTTGTGTCGTAGTATTCCTCTTCTACAATCTCACCATCCCGGAGCTGCCCGCTGGGCGTGTAATACAATATTTCTTCATTAAAAACATCCCTGTGCCAGAATCCACTCTCCAAATCCGAATCACTCCAGTAATAGCCATACGGTTCAAAGTAGCTGGGTTGAGTTACCATATATACATGATCATCTGTACGGAACATATGATAGTCATACTCTTCGCCGTCATCCCATTCTGACTTGCTGATAAAGTACTCGCCGTCAGCAGTTCCATTAGAAAGATGAGCGATGACCTCGTTGGTGTAAAGGACAACCTGAGAATCGATGTCGGCTGCTTCGACAGTCTTGTCGTCCACAAATACAATTTGTTCAATCAGATCGTGATAGGTTATTCCCCATCGTGTCACCAGCGAATCTCCTACTTCGATGGTCTCCAATATTACCGGATCATCTGGATCAGCCCAGGAGACGAGCAGAGTACTGGGTGAATTGTTCATGGCAAATAATCCTTCTCCCTCATCCCATTGACCATTTCCATTTTCATCTCGATAAGACTCTTCATTATCCAGTTGATCATTTCCAGTATCCGTAAAAGGTTCTCCTTCATCATAAATACCATTTACGTTTGAATCAGTGTAATCTTCCGCATCGTCCCATTCTTGGTTGCAATTGCGGTCCTCGAACGGTTCATTCAAATCATATTCACCATCCTCATCCAGATCCAGGAAAACTTCAACAGGGTCCCAAATCCCATTACCCAAGTCCTCAGTTCCTTCAGCAGGGCTCCAAACTCCGTCATCATTACAATCAGTATTGATGCGAAACATGAGGGAATCATTTCCAAGTTGTGTCCGGTCGACGAAAGTAAATTTGTAAGAAAAACTCAAAGGTATATCCGATTCGTAGTAATAGATGGTATCTGTCCACTCAGCCGAATCAACGAACATAATGCCTTCATTTATTAGAGGTGTATCCACAACAGCAGCATAGGTGATAACATCCATGGTATCCTGATAGAGGACTGTCTCAGTCTCCTGTAACTCTTCGGAGTTGACAGGGCGGTATCGCTGCAAATCAACCTGTGGTTCAGTATCCCACTCCATCCGCTCCAAGTTGCGGAACCGCTCCGAGAAAATGGTAACAGAATCTTCCAGTACTTGCCCAAATGTTGTGAGGGAATCAATCAAATGCCGTACTGTTGCTTCAGTACTATCACGTGTAATCTCCACTAAAAAATCCGGGAAGGTTTGGAGAGTCAGCACCGGGGGAATTGCCCCATATAAGGAAATGTACTCGTTATAAGTCAGGCTGATGCGGTTATTGGACCGGGTGAACCTGTAAAATTCTGCTGACAGATCTTCACCAAAGTTGTAGAAATAGTCATTAATATTGCCTGTTGTACCACTGCCGACCTGACTTTCACCTAAAGTGTTTTCGAGGGAAATCTCATCAGGAGTTTCCTCGAAGGTCTCTTCGCAGGCAGTTACAAAGAATAAGAACGATACCGTGGCAAGAAGTGAAAAAAACCATGTCTTGCTGCGTAAATCAATCTTGTGTGTTTTACTCACTAGAATTATCTACTCACTTTCTGATAGGATATTTTGTTGAGGGGACAAATCAGCGAAGGTATAAATACCTACGCTATAATCAAATAAAGCACAATAAATTGTGCTGTCTCACAAACAGGATGCTTCAGCGTTCTTTTTTCGATTATAGCGTGCTCGTTTACGGGCTCGCTGTAGTCATTCCGCAATAAATTCATTTCTATTTATTATTTTTTTACGTTATTCCATCCTACCTAAGACTGAGGAACTACCTACTTCAGGAGCACCATCTTCCGCGTTTCACTTCTTCCGTCAGCTGTCAACCGGTAAAAATAAACGCCTGCACCCTGCTCGATTCCCGTCCAGACCACATCATGACTTCCGGCATCTATCTCTCCTTCTACCAAGGTCTGTACTTTCCGGCCGAGTAGATCGAAGATCTCCAGTCGAACATCTGCAGTTTTATCCAGACTGTAACTGATGACAGTTTCCGGGTTGAACGGGTTTGGGAAATTCTGAGACAGTTGGAAGCTGACAGGAAGTCCTTCTCCTCCTTTGACACTGGCTGAATCCCAGCTTACATTAGAAAACCAGAGCCGCTGTTTGTAGTCTTCCGGTCCGCCGGGAGGTGATACAGTTTCTGTCTCGTAATCAGGCGCCATGTAAACAATGTAACATTCTGTGTCAGTAGCCCGGGGTGACAGATGGGGATGGATCTCATCGGCATCCAGTACCATGGTATTGGTGATATTTAACGGATCGGTCCATGTGACTCCGCCGTCCTCAGAGCGAACAGTGTACACATCGAAATTGAACCTCTGCTCAGAAGTATCTGAATAGGCCTCCCATGTGCAGTACATGATGTCTGGATTATCCACACTGAAGGCTGCTGATGGAAAGATCCGTTGGTAATTCGGTGTATCGTACTCATACATGAAAGTGACATCCATAGGTCCCATAAAACTAGCCTGCCAGCCCATAGGGTCATTCACCGGGTCGTCATTCCACATATGATACATACCGCACCCTTCAATCCAGTACATAAACCCTCCTCCGGAAGGAACTACTGGAGCAAAGATGTGAAGCGTACCGTCTGAATCAACCTTGAGATCGAAATCGTAGGGTATGTAAGCCTCGGTAATCTCCGTCGAGTCTGTATCTGAGGCGACATAGTACTCAGGGAACAGATCATTATCATCAAAGTAGCTGTTCAGCCACTCAGATGAAATGTAGTAGAAGGGAGTACCGTTATGTCCTGTTTCACTCCAGGTAGCGCCATTATCTTCAGTCTTCCGAATCATAAAGGTGTGGGCTGTATCCGGAGGAGTCGGACCATCTACGATGACGCCATCAAAATAACTGATCACAGCCGAGTATCCCACACCATCCTCATTGATGTCGATAATGGAGGAACTGGTATAAGTACCGCTGGCAGTTTCCTTTTCAAACTCTTCACCGGAGTAAAGCTCTACAGCATCATCAAAGGCAAAATACCCAGCTTGATGGAAATTGGAACGGTAAATGTATCGTACGGATGCATTCTCATTTGTTGAACTGCCGCTCCAACCTGAATAGGTAACGTTGAGGACAGGAGTGCCTGAAACGTCATGTGTCACTACTGGACAGCTTACCCAGTTGTCTTCAGGATCGCATGGAGTCGGATTGCAGCCGTTATTGATATCCAGCGGAGGAGTAAAGAAGGACCCGCCTCCGTAGAAGAACTGGTCCCAAGTATACAAGGGCCGGCCGCCATACTGTCCGCCACCGGCTCCGCTGGTGTACTCATTCCATACTAGATAAGGATATTCTGTTCCGCCTGATGCGCTGGGATAGCGAGCCATGGTTTCTCCGGGGGAACTGAGATTCAAACCTGAATAGATGTCCCAGGACTCACCATCTGATGAGAATGAAGCGCCTAACTGTCCCGAAAGAGACTCGTTGGCTATGTACCATTGACGGTAGCACCAGGTAAATCCGTAATCAGGTTCCCAATGCAGAGGGTTGGTCGTCCCTAAGAGCATACCATATCCATTCCTGGATGAATCAACCAAAACGGATGTAACGTCAACATCCCTGGAATTGGGATAATGGATGGCGGATGGTCTTGGTAATTGGTTTACGCTATATTCAATAGCGTCACCCTCAATGGGGAATACATACCGGCTCTCCACCGCCTTGTCGCTGTACTTCACTGCTGCAGGTGCATCTGCAAACGCAATTGCAGCAAAAAGGGTGAATGCCAGTAAACCTGTAGCTGTCTTCTTCATCTTCGACTCCTTATCATATTAATCAGCAAACTGTTGGATGTATTTATTCGAGTTGTATCATTAAGTTTAGCCGAACTTCCTCAAATTTGCAAGGAAGGATTATTACGACGTGTGTGGAGAATCACGATACCCCTGTCACCGCTTCTCCAAAATGTTATCAATCAGACCGTACTTTTTCGCTTCCTCTGCTGCCATGTAAAAGTCTCGGTCAGCGTCCTTTTCAATCTTCTTTAGAGTCTGACCTGTCTGATCGGACATAATTTTGTTCAGACGCTTCTTCAATGCTACTATTTGTTCTGCCTGAATTGCTACATCACTGGCAGCTCCTTGCGCACCTCCCCACGGCTGGTGAATCATAACACGAGCATTCGGAAGTGCTCCACGTTTTCCCTTAGTACCTGTTGCCAGCAGCACAGCTGCCATACTCGCTGCCTGCCCCATACAGATGGTAGAAATATCCGGCCTAATGTAATTCATAGTGTCATAGATACCCAGTCCGGCAGTCACGGAACCACCAGGGGAATTGATGTAAAGTGAAATATCTTTATCAGCACTCTCGGCTTCAAGAAAGAGTAGCTGAGCAATCACCAGACTGGCTACAGTATCATCTATAGGATGTCCTAAGAAGACAATCCGTTCTTTCAGAAGACGTGAATAAATATCATAGGCCCTTTCCATCCGGCCCGACTGCTCAACCACCATAGGAATTATCTGTGATTTTATCATAATGTCAAGTCCTCATATGTGCTAAGCGTTTAGTTCGCCCTGTTGACGCAGTTCACTTGTTTTGACTTCAACATCATTAATCTTGGCAAAAGACTTCAGCAATGCAAAGATTTTTTTCTCAATCAGTTCAGAGCGCAAACTATCGCGATTACTGGGCTTCTTATAAAATCGTTCTACCTCTTTTGCCTGACCGCTCACTGATTCAACGATTGAAGTTATTAC
>CAZHRR010000020.1:0-24340 GCA_964534955.1 uncultured bacterium | reverse complement strand
ACAAACAATCATTATTATATGTAAGCATATTATTGAAACGCTCTACTAGTAAGCTAGTATGTATACTTATCGCAATTAAGTAAATTGAACATCGTTCCAGTTAAATGTCTTTTAAGGTGGTTATTACGTATACCAAGAAAATCAACTGCGTTCCAGAAAATGCTACTCAAAGTCTGTAGACTTATAAACATCACTGTCATAATTTTGGCTGTCAATCAATATCCTACAGGTACAACATCTCAAATCATATGGAAAAGAAGCAATTTAGAAGGCCAAGTTGGAAACTGAAGCAAATCCTTGCTGACAATATCCGTTCATTTAGGAACAAAAAAAACTTATCCCAGGAAGAACTAGCAGCTATGTGTAACCTTCACCGTACTTACATAGGGTCGGTGGAAAGGGGCGAACGTAATGTAACCCTAAGCACATTGGAAGCATTTTCCTCTGCCCTATGTGTCAATGTCGCAGATCTTTTGACCGAGAAAGGTATAAAAAATGACAAATAAGGCTAAAGGTCCGGAACGTTACGTTAAATCTATACAAAAGAAAGGTATTTCAATTTATGACCATATTGAAATCGGTGATCCCGAACTATGGATTCCAACACATGAACTTGGAATTTTATTGAGCTACGTACTGTCAGGTATTTCTCTTGCAAATCTACCATTACGAACACGTTCTAAAGTTGTAAAAGAGCATGTTTGTCGTGCTCTCGGTTACCCTGTACCTACGACGTTCGCTAAGACCCAGCCCCGTTTTCCTGGGCAGTTTTTCGATACTTATGTTCAAAAATCACACAACCTTCAGGTCTGGAACGAAGAAATAGTGCCGACTAGGCGCTACGTCATCATTCACGTAAATGTCGATGATACTGTAGACAAGGTTAAGGTTGTTACGGGAGAAACACTTGCTCAACTCGACACTACTGGGACCCTAACACAGAAGTATCAGGCCCACCTTATTCTCAGGAAAGAGACCACCGAACTAATTGCAGCAGAAGATACCGAGCTTTTACGACCTTTTGTACGAACCGAAGCCGATATAACTTCCGTTGAAAATCCTGTGATTCATCCAAAAGCAGGACAACTGCTTCCGATTCAGGATATTTTTAATAAGCTAAGTGAGCTGGTTGGAGTCCAAATTAAAGATAGTGGTGTTGACCAAGAACGGATTCGAGGTGCAGATCTCCACCGGCTTATATGTTCTCATCTTGGATATTCTAACTATCGGGATGTCGGACAATTTCCAGACATACGTCACCAACTCCTGGAAGTAAAGTTACAAACTTCACCTACCATTGACCTTGGCCTAGTTAGGCCGGATAGTACCGACCCCCTCGATGTTCCTAAGATTGAAAGTTCCCAAATACGTCACTGTGATGTTCGCTATGGTGTGTTTTATGCAGTAACAGACGGCGAAATAGTCTCTTTAACTCACTTCTTCCTGACTACGGGACTTAAGTTCTTTCACCGCTTCCCGCAGTTTCAGGGAAAGGTACTCAACAAAAAGCTTCAGATACCGCTACCAAGCGATTTCTTCGACAGTTAGGCCGAACGATTCCCACACCATAAGGTTAAGCTCAACCTGAAGTGCTTCTGCACCTGCTGAGGGTATACACTCATATATATCTTTTGCCATGGTGGTTATCTTCTTGCCGATAGTGCTAAATGGATCTGGGATTGGGAATTTCTCAACATATTGTGTGATAAAACGCCGCCTTCTAGCGTAAAGCTTATTATGAAAACAGTAGTCATAGAAACGTTCGATGAAAGTGGAGTTGCCTACTGCTACAGCAAGCCAAAGTAGGTCTGTTTGTGTTGGATTCTCGCAGATAAGCCAGTAGCAATCTCCATTAACTACACAACCTTCTTGATCAATCCAAAAAGTTGGTTCCTCGGAGATATCACGAAAAACAAGTTTAGTTTGGCTCCAAGCTGAAGGGTCTTGAGGTACCCATATTTCATACCATTTTCGTCCAGACTCAATTACATATTTACGTGCTTCAAGATTAGCTCGATTTCGTTCAAGATAGACTTTACTACACGGATAGTGGAACAAGTTTACGGTTCTTCGGCGTCCTCCTACTGTTTCGTGGGGATAGAGAATTTGTCTTGTCTGTTCAGATGTAAAAGCTTTGAAACGTCGGGCAATATGATGTGTGATAAGAGGTCTAAGGAGTTCCGGTTGTTCTTCCACTGGAAGGTCACTCCAATCCGTACGTATGAAAATATTGTCGGCACATGTTTTTACGCCAACACGGATTTTCCCAATATCTCCAAAAGTCCCCCACGTATTCTTCTCAACGGTATCCAGCCAAGCCTCAGCTTTTTCTGTAGAAATACGCCATACGTCTTCTGACATTTCACTCATTTTCAGTTTACCGTGTTGCACAAGAAATTGGCGTCCATCTCTTATTTTAACTACACCGGTTAAGGAAAGAGCTTCGATCGGTGAAAAGGCATTCATAGATGGTTCTTTGCCTGTTTCGTAGATCGATGTGAACTTAGGAATGCCTAAATTATAGCCGTTCTTGCCTTCAACTAATAGAACAGCAGGAAGTACAGCAGCATCAAAAAGTTTGGTATCTCCTAAGTCCCAGATATGGCGAAGATGAAAATTCTGTCTAAGTGCCTTACGGACAGAAGTGCCAGAGCGAGTCGTTAAGAAACGGTTTGAAACAATAATGCCGGCAATCCCTCGTGGTTTGAGTACTTGTGCCATAGCAACAATAAAGGCATGATATAGATCTACACGGCCATTCAATCCAAACTGTTTGGCTATGAGCTGTGTATGCTCTACTCCCAATATCTGAGTACGGACGTAGGGTGGATTTGCGATAATCAGATCATAAGCTTCAGGAGAACTAGGCTTGAAAAGGTTGAGATTACTATTGGTTTCAACACCAAAGTTCCTGAGTACATATTCTAGAAAATCTTCTGCCTTGAAATTTACCAGCAGCTTTGGGAATAACCGACTAACTCTAGATTTAGCGATATCGAGCGCATTTTGATTAAGATCGAAACCATAGATTTCGATATCTATATTAGACCTTTTGTAAAGGATTTCTAGAAGGCTTAAAAGTAGATTACCATCGCCTACAGCAGGATCTATTACGCGTAAGGGACGCTCAATAGGATAGGCTTCAAATACCTCAACTATCTTTTCAGCAACAAAATCTGCTAGATTCTTAGGTGTATAAGTCTCGCCTGCCGCTTTTTTCTCAGTTACTAAAGCGTATCGAGTATCGTATGCTGATCTATGTGGTTTCATATGACCCAATGTTTTCTAAAACGAACATTATCCATATAGGTTGCTACTCATAGTATTCAATTATTATTGATTTGTCAACTTTTTTTCGAGATTGGTTCATCCACTATGGAAAATTTTCCCTATTCCCACATTCCGTGAACGTGGTTATTATCACCAGGATAAATGACTTGTTGCCTCCTAGTGGCGGGCTTTGTTGTATTCCCCTGATTATTTCACCAGCAGCATCTTCCTCGTCTGCCTTGTGTCCCCTGCAGAAAACCGCACAAAATAGACACCACTGGGATGACCTGTTGCATCCCATACAACCTGATGCTCACCGCTCACCATTCGACCACTCAACAATGTTTCCACTTCCCGGCCAAGCACATCAAATAAAGCGATTTTCACATCGACGGCTACCGGCAGATTGAACTGAATGGTAGTAGCCGGATTGAATGGGTTCGGGTAGTTCTGATACAGCAGATAACTTACAGGGTATGCTGCCGTTAATAGATCCACATCAGCTTCCTCGATCAGTTCATTATAGAGATCTGCAAATGGTACCAGGGCAACCTTAGGTTCATCCGAGTCCTTTCTAATCAGCCCGGAAAAACGAATGTATGTATTCAGTGCTCCGCCGCCGCCTACATTCTCATCTTCCTCTGCAGTCAGCGAGAAGTAGAAGAAGCCGTTAATGCCATTTTCAACAGCTGAATTGAGAGCATCTGTAATGTATTTGTCCTGGCGGTTTTCCGAGAAGTAGATCATGTCTTGTTCAAGTAAGATTGAATCCGGCGGATCATCAATCTCGATGCCGGGATAACCGCTTTCGATGAGCCAGACAGGTTTACCAGCATGACCCAATCCCGCCAGCACCCGGCGGACAGCCCAAACATACTCACCCATAGAAAATCCCATGTTCGGCAGAGCCCACGCCTGGTTCGGATAGTAGTTGAAGCCGATGATGTCCAGATCGTCCACCCAGTCCTCCAGCGCCTCCATAAAGCCCAGCATGTGCAAGTCGTGGGTAATGAGTCCTGACGGATCTTCCGTCCTGATGGCTTCCACAAGAATGTCCATGACTTGATTGCGGAAATCGCGATTAAGCCAGTAGTCACCCTTCCGCCACCATTCGGGATCGGCAGCGGCAAAGGCAGCAGCATTCAGCTCATTCTCTGCCTGCCAAACATCTACGTAGTCGGCATATTTCCGCACCGTGGCGTGCGCGTAAATCTTAAGGTTATAGAGGTAGGTCTCCGGTGGTACGGCCACAAAATTTTCCGGCAGCTGCCACTCGGGTGATGCCGGTGCAATACTCATCCCCTCAGCTGTCTTCGGCGGACGATCCTGATGCCCAACACCAATACCCATAAAAGGTGTAAATCCTAGGGCGGTACTCTTATCCAGGATATCGAAGATGGCGGTAAATTCTGAATCGTCCCAATGCTCCGGATCTGCCAGGAAGTCGTCAATCATTTCAGGTGTCACATCTGCCGGATCGAGACCCTCACCTATATAAGCCTGGGACTGAACACGTCCCCAGTAAGCCTCCATGCGGAAACCGTTAATACTAAGGGAATCCATAATATCGAAAGCAGCATCAACCCGCTGGGTTTCATCCCAATCCTCATGCCAGTGGAAGCCTCGCTGCAGCTGCCAGTAGAGATAGCTGAAACCGCCAATCTCAAACTGGGAACCGTCCACGGGATCGGGTTCTATTCCCACAAAAGCCTGAGGGTCAGTAGTCGTTCCGGTGAGGAAGTTAATGTCGTAGATGAGCTGAACAATATCCTGCTCGGGATCATTCTCCGTCACGATGGCCAGATCCATGGGAAAGCTGGCAAAAGCCTCTGCCAATAGCTCTTCATCATCTATTCCCAGGGCACCGATTAGATCACCGAACACAAACAGACTGTCAAAACCAAGTTCACCCAGCGCTGTAGAAAGAGAGTCAATGTACGAATCCAGGATCTCCTCCACACCTGCCTGGACAGAGGGTTCCATCCCGTCGCACCATAAGGCACCGGCACCGTCTACAGTCACCTCAGGATCGAGTGGCGTTGGCTCTCCCATTGCCACATCCAAACCTGTTGAACCAAATTCGCTGGTCCCCCCGATCAGAGCGCCAATACCGGAGATACCGATATCAAAAACACAGCCGCCCCCTTCAGCTACCACCAGCCAGTTATCCAAGGAAAGTCCAACGACAAAATCGAAAACACCGGATGTATCTTCAGCATAGATGACGGTGGCGTCATCCGGCTGAGAAAAATCGGTGATGATGAGACCAGCATCTTGAACCATGCTGTCCATCATGGTCGACAGATCGAGGCTGTCTGCAAAGGTGTCGTACCACTCCTGAATTGCCCGGTCAAGATAGTCCTCTTCCATGTTGTGCTTATGACCATTCATCCGCATGGCAAAGGTGGACGGGTCAGCTGACAGCTGGCAAACCAATAGAATTAGGAGAACTCCGATGGAAATGAAAGATCTGTTCACGTTGTACTTCATAGTACCTCCCCACAATTTATAAAGCTATTTCCCATAATTATATTGAAGTGTACTACAGATGATGGTTTATTTCAAGAGTAACGTTTTGCGGGTGTGAGTTCGGTCACTATGTGTTAGCTGGATGAGATAAACCCCACTTGGATGTCCAGACGCATCCCAAATCACCTCGTACTCGCCAGCAACCAATCTTCCATTAATCAGGGTTTCCACCAGCCGCCCAGTGATATCATAGATTTGTAAAAACATCCCGATTTTATCGGAACCATGAGTCTCAACCGAAAATCGGATGGTGGTGGTGGGATTGAAGGGATTTGGGTAGTTCTGATGAAGTTGAATATTGACAGGAATCTGTGAGAGTCCGTCTTCTGGATTCACAGCAAGACATCCGGTGAAAAGCTGTGCATCATACGGAATATTCACCGGCGGAGGACCCATAAAGTTTTCCGTCGCCACTACACCGTAATAATCTGGGCCGATCATGTAAGGGTATGCAGATGCATCAGCGGAATCGATCGTCACAAAGTAAGCATACGTCCCTTCCGGGTACTGGGGAGTCACGCAGAACTGGCCGTTGAATTCGTCCAGATCTCCCACTCCGGCCAAGAACTCATAATCCTCCACATAGTAGCCCAAGGGATATGCGCCACCCACATTGGGACCCCACTGGTTCTGGGGAAGTTCCGTCCCATCCGAGAGGGTGTGTCGGACCGTGATATCTCGTAATTGATAGCTGGATTCCATTCTACGAATTCCGCTGGTGGAGTCGCTAGGTTCGGAAAAAGCGAAAGGGCCGTAGATGGGATAGCCGTCGAATGCCCATGCAAGAATTGGGGAATGGTCTGATCCGTCATCTCCAACTTGTTCGCGAAGACAAACAGGATTCTGGTGGTGATGGTACATGCCGTTACTGATATTGCCTCCAGGGTCGGGAGCCGGATGACCCAAACAGGCATCAAATCCATCCGCTTCCGCCACAACGGCATTCTGGTGCCAGACATCTTCATTTTGCCACGAATGAGCGTCGAGAGCATTAAACAAAGGGACACCGTTGATAAAAACACCGATAGGACCTAATGGTGTGGAAGTGTGTGTTCCTGCCTCTTCCTGAGGTGATTTATAAATGAGAAACCTGTAGTCCTGCTCTCCCGGCGTGGAGGGATTCCCATCAGGAAACGGACCAATGTCGTATTCGGGGATACCGGTGGACTCGATGTAAACATCCTCATCGGTAAAGTAAATCGCCTGCACATTGGCGAGGTTGTAACCGGACTGTCCATTCGACAAAATATAATACCCCATTTCATCATCACAGTTTTCGATCCATGATTCCAGATATACCTGTGCAGTTGTAAAAGTAAAGAAACCGGTCAGAATGAAAAGCAAAGTGATTGTTCTATGGTGAATTTTCATTATCAATTACCTCCACGTCGAGTAGTTCCCGGCAGCCGGGATCATACCGCTCTAAAAGAGTTAAATTATTCGACAGCAGCAGTCCTGCCAGGAAAAGAGACAGGGTAACAAATTTTTTCATAATAGAATCCCCCATTAATTGCATTGGATTGTTTGGATAGGGAAAAGTTAAATAAAATCAAGCCAGTAAAACAACGTGCAACGCACTTCTAAAGAGCGATGCACATATTGGTTAAGTGTTACACTCTCGTCACAATGAGAATTATATCTGACATGGGATTTATTCAGGTAAACCTAAATAAAATCAGGCCTGCACCCCGTTGAGCACAGGCCTGATCTTCCTTATTTAGATCGATATTTTAGAAGAAGTACCGCAGACCGATCTGCAAACGCCAGCGTGAGAATTCGCTCACATCGTTCATGAATGTGGACTCAGGTCCGGTGAAACTGAACTCTGGCTCGTTGGTATCTTCATCCCAACTATCCAATGTGAGAGGTGAAGTAGCTGCAGGATCAGCAACCTGCCGCACACCCCAACTGTCATTGATGAGGTTGGCGAAGTTCATGATATCGATGCTTAGCTGCATGGTATGGCGCTTACCAGCCAGGTCGAACGAAAAGTCGTTCAGCAGGCGCAGATCAATGTTGCTGAACCACGGGTTAACTAATCCATGACGTTCGGCAATCTTGCCGCGATTCTGACTCAGATAAGGATCTTGCTCGATGAACGCATCCAGCGCCGCCCATTCACTTGGATCGGTAAGATCAATATCATTTTCGTCCTTGGGAATGTAAATGAGATCGTTACCGCCATACCCGTCACCGTTTACGTCACCGGAATAGATGAAGGAGTAGCGGTTGCCGCCGGAATAGATGTAGCGGTTGCCTTCAGCCATTTCGAAGAAAAGGCCCACGCTGGTGGCCAGATTCTTCGACCAGCTAAGTCTGTAGTTCGCCGTGGCAACAATCCGGTGCCGGCTGCCGAATTCTGACCAACTCAAGGTCGGCTTATTAGGATCACCCTGCACTGGCTGACTCTGCCACAGTACACTGGCGATCTCGGTGGACTTCAGGTTGTTCTTAGCGTCCAGATAAGTGTATGCCACACTAGCATCTAGACCAAAATCGAAGCTCTTACGCAATTGACCAGTTAGCGTCAGGTTGTACCCTTCGTCGGTATTATCAATCACATAAACACCTTCGCCGGATCCCGGGTAGAAAGAGTTCAACTCATTACTACCCACACCTCCGAAATAAGGCCGACCATCATCTAATTCACGAACCGGTTCAACCAAGTCAGCATTCCGCATGTAGATGGAATTCATGTCCATGCCGTAGACCATTTCGAATGTGGCCAGCATATTCCCCGGCAGCTGCTTGTCCACAGCCAGATTGGTGGTCCAGACCTGTGGCCATTTGAAATCATTCACCATAGCATTCAAGTCGAATGACTGCTGCAATACTGACTCACCTGGCGTGAGACGTCCTTCACCATTATCGGTTTGATGTTCCGAAACAGTTCCATCCCCGGGAATATTGGGGTTGTCGCCCGGATTAGAGATGACATTTCCAATCCAGACAAACGGTAGGCGACCTGTAAAAATTCCAGTGCCTCCGCGTACCTGGAGGGAACGGTCACCGCTCACATCCCAGTTGAAGCCCAGCCGCGGCGAATAAAGCGGTGTGGGATCGGGGAATGAGGCCTGATCCACTGTCTCCGGATTATCGTTCTCATCCAGCAATGTTAATGAATCGGTGGAGAACGGATTGGCTACTGGTTCCGTATTGTACTGGGGTACATCTATCCTCAAACCGGCAGTGACCTTCAGGTTCTCACTTACACGCATCTCATCTTGTGCATAAAAGGAAAGCTGAGCTACGTCAATGAGTTCGCCCTTATAAGGTCCTGTCCCGACCATGCTTTCAAAATCTGCCCACCCAGTGTCAGGATCAGTGGCAGCGAAGAAATTATCCAGCGTTGAGAAGGTTGTCCCACCAAGGAACAGTGCCCAGGAAGCATCCAGCATGAACAAGCCGTGACGGAAGATGTTGAACGAATTGAAGAACTTAAACCGTTCGTAGTTGAATCCTGCCGTCAGTACATGCCTGCCCATGAAATAGCTGAAGTTATCAGTTACCTGGAGCACATCCTGATCAAGGATATTATGAATGGAAAACGGCTCGTGTCCAGCAGTTGTGTAGGTAACAGCGGCGTCCTCGTCACCAATTTCAATAGTGGGAAAGTCTACACTGAACGGATCCCGAAAATCACGGAACTGGTTAAGGCTAACGAAGAACCGGTTGGCCATCTTACCGCCGAACATGCTGTTGAGTTCAAAGGCATAAGAACTCAGTTCGTTATTAATGGCATAACCTGAGTTCTTGAACGGAAGACTGCTGGAGTTGGGACCACGACCGGTATTATTAAAGCTCAACACCCAACCATGGGGCGGCAGGTCTCTCACTGCGTCAAGCATGTTGTACCGGAACGTGGCGTTATGCTGATCGCTGATGTTCCAGTCCAGCTTAACCAACAGTTTGTCATTATTCGTCTCATGGATATACTCTTCGTACGGTCCTGTCTCATATCCATAAACTTCATACAGCCTGTCGCTGATGGAGTCCATAATGGCGGCAGTAACTCTGGATTCACCAAACTCAACATTCCCGTCGCGATCAGCTACAAAGTTAGAACCCGGGTCATCACGGCCTTCCCTCTCCGCATTCACAAAGAAAAACAGCTTATTCTTAATGATGGGACCGCTCACGGTAAATCCAGACTGGTTAAACGACAAGTCGGGATTAGCGACCACTTCCTCACCAGCCACTTTATTGCCTATAAGGCTTTCGTTCCGGGTAAAACTGTAGAACGATACTTTAAACTCGTTGGTACCACTCTTTGTAACAGTGTTGATACCTGCACCTGTAAATCCACCTTCACGGACATCAAACGGTACCACTGAAACTTGCACCTGTTCCACTGCATCGAACGGAACGGGCTCGGCATTAGTCTGACCGCCGGGAGCCGGATCATCGAGACCGAACGGATTGTTGAAGTACGACCCATCCAGCGAGATGTTGTTGTAGAGCCAGTTGCGGCCGGCGAAACTGAAGTTGCCGTCACTGCGTGGATCGAGCCGCGTCAGGTCTCGCGTACTTCTCTTGATGGATGGCATCTGCGCTACCTCTACTGGACTGACGAAAGTCGCTGCTCCGGTCCTGTCCGCATTGAGGACATCGCTTCGTTCAGCAGTAACAATAACTGCTTCCAGAGCCAATGCCGCTTGAGTAAGCGTGAAGCTGGCATCCAAATCCTGGTTGAGGTTGGCGTAGATGTTCTCTTGTGTCTGGGGTTCGTAACCAATATATGTTACGTTAATTGTATACGGTCCGCCCACGCGGACGTTGGGTAGATTGTACCAGCCGTCATCGCGGGATGTTCCACCGTACTGAGTACCCGATGGTACATGTGTTGCAATAACGTTAGCACCGACAAGCCCTGCCCCGTCCTGATTAGTCACCCTGCCACTGAAACTGGCTGTGGTCACACCTTGGGCATTGAGTGTCTGCAGCCCAAAGATAATCAGGGCAAAAGCAAGGACCGTCACAGTCCATTTATTTGCTTTCACCACATTACCCTCCTTTTTGGAGTTGTGTATTGCATTTATGAGGATTGAGTTCAATAGGATCCTAATACATAGGAATCGCCATAGAATTGTAAATATGAATGATAAAATTTCCAAACCAAATTCTAACATCTCATGAATTCTAACTCCTATCGGTTAGTACTATTTGTAAAATTAGACAGTGAATTAAGACCATACTAAAGTAAGACTCATCATAAATAAAACTAAGTGGAATCTTCGCTTGTATCTTCACCAGGCTCACTCAAAGCAGATCCAGAATCACCTAGAACTGACATCTGACGCGGGAGTGGAGTCGAATAAGTATCATTTCTCATCTCGTCCTTTTTTGATTCTTGGGCGAGTATGGCACCATTCTCTTCAAGAAAGGAGACAACACTCTCCCTCCCCAGCCCAGGGAGGCCTAGATTACGAAGCTCCTTGCATTCATCACTTTGAGTAGTAAAGGCAGGGATTCCGACGTCAACAACTCTCTTTGCTATAGAATAGGTCTTAGACCCATTTGCACCGGAAGGAATAAAAACAACATCCGCAAGAGTACAGGAGATCCAGTTCCTTTCTATGATATTCTTCACTAGTTGCCTTCCTTGATCTGGATTAGTCACAGAAAGCATCAGCATTTCACCATTCTCTACCCTTTTAAAGTATTCCTTCCTTTCAGGGAATTCGTGGAACGGCGGATGAAATCTGCTCGCCAAGAACGATTCAAAGTTCTCCCGCCCTAATCCTTTGGCCGAAAAGAGAGTCGTAGTATTGTAGCTCTTGAATAGACTCAGTCTAAATACTTCCGACTCAATGGCTGAGTGCCACCCTCCAATGTAGTTTACCGCATACTCTCTAACTGTGAACAAAACCTGATTGGCATGAATGAGTGCATCACCACCGCTATTGTCCGAAGAGATCACAGCCAGAGTAAATCGCTCAAGATTTCCGAGTTGACCGCTGTAATGGAGACTGCTGGGCTGTTGATCTCCCAACCTTTCAGTGAGTCTTAGAGGATATTTCGGGTCCGTGGGCGTTATGGTCAAGTATTCCATAAACTCCTCACTAACGTATCTATCTGTGCTTGTTCATCTTTACAACTCTTATTAGACTTGACAAGATGGTGTGCTCGGATAGATAGATCCACCAGATTCTTGTGGATACTGTTCTTTTTGTCGAACTTAGGAATATCGAGTTCCTTCATAACTGATGGTGCACCAAAACCTCTCCCGGCAGATGAAAAACTCTTTATGTAACTGTTGATTAATTCCGAGTTCAATACGGCACAAAGATAGTGTGCTTCATCCTTTCTACCCACAGCAAAAAATGCTGTGGTATCGGTAGAAATCAGTTTCTTGCTGCCAAATTCAGTCTTGAATGTTGATAGCACAACCGCACACATTCTGGAAGCCATTCTCTTCCATATTACCCGGTACTTTGCAAATGTATATTCCCCAATTCCGTACATGGCATAGAAAGAGGTTTTCTCAGCCAGTTCTCTCACTACACGAGAACCTCTGGACAAGAGTATTCCCTGGAATTGTTTCAGATAGGCGTACGTTAACGGAACATTCTCGATCATCCACCCTTCCTCAAACGGAATACGCTTCGATGGATTCTGGGAAACCAACACATAATCGTGAGATTTTATGCCGAATTTTACAAGATCGCCACCACTTACGGATGGAAATATTAAGTCCGGCTCAATAGCTGTTTTGACCGGTTTTATCTCTCTTTTCCCTCGGTTGTGCATATTCTCAATTACAACAATACCGTCTGGTCGTACTTCATTCACTCGTAACCAGTAAACGCCGTACGGCTCAGTACTGGCTCCACGGTAAGCCCTATAATAGTTATCTCCTTTAATCTTATCGAACCGTTTCAAGTTTTCTCCCGTTGCCGTCTGCCACGATGAATAAGATTTATCTGGGTCGATAGGTTTCGCCTTCAATTTCAGTATGTGGCAATTCGCTTTCACCTCTTCAAGAGACCAATATGTTGGAATACGGCCAACACCTTTCTTGCGTTTCCATTCGGTCACTTTAACTGGATATTTGGTTTTTTCTCCTTTCTTCATGAAGAACAAAGAAGTCTTGTTGGCGGAGTGGAACGGCTGAAGATGAACCATATCTTCCATACTCAAAACACGAAGAGGGGTCTTCTCATCATTGAGCTCAAATCTCCTGAACCCTTCCCCGGCACCTTTAGACTTGAACACTTCCATCGTAATAAGGAATCCCAACTCCCCGCCCTTCTTGAGATAATTGTCCGCGCAGGCGTAGGTGAAAAGCATGGAAAAATCCTTTTCGCCTGCTCCCAGTCTGGCTGCATGTCCTTTCAAAGAAAAGAGACCGTATCTTTTCCACAGAGCCAAAGTCCTGCGGCGATATTCATCAGATAGATACCCCCATCTAATCCATGGGGGATTCCCGATAACAAAATCAAACTGGCCTAAGTAAACAGGTGCAAAGGCGTTCTTTATATATCTGGCCCATATCCCATTTTCTCCCCTGTCTTCTAATTTCTTGATATGCTCATAAACATGCACCAACAGAGAAATCTCCTCTTTAGTCAACTTAAAGGCTCTCTCGATCGTGCCTCTGAATTTGTCAGGAGTAACATCTCCTCCTAACGCAAGGTCAATCATGGCAGTGAATTCATCTATGTGCTTCTTATCCTTCATGGCAACAGGAAAGGTATAGTTCGCCTTTGTTGTCGTGAAAACTACAGTATTATCTTCAAACGGCAGTTCTCCTTCCTCCACATACCGACTTGGAGTCAGGATAGAGTCACAAAGATAGACAGGTATTGAAATGGGACGAATATGAGGGATCAGTCGAGAGAAGGCAATAAGATAGTTTGTCCTTGCGGCGAGGACGGCTATAGGGTTCAAGTCAAAACCAACAATGTTCTCTAATATGTGTTTGGCTACAGCCTCGTGATTTCTTCGAGTTATACCCATTGCTTTGTTGATGGCCTGAACCAGGAAAGTACCCGATCCGCATGCTGGATCAAGAAAACGGCTTCCACTTTTGCCATCGTAACCGCTTCTATCCACCACATAACCGGCTAACCAATCAGGTGTGTAGTACTCACCTAATGCATGCCTGAGTTGGCGCGGCACCAGTAATTCATAGAGCCTTTGCAGCAGATCTCTGGTCCATTCCGGTTCAAGTATCGGAGTCGCCGGTTCAAAGTCCGAAAGTGCATTCAGAATTTCGCGAAATACGTTCGCCAGATGGCTGTTCCACCCATCCAAGTACCACGAGAAAAAGTCAGCTTCCAGATAGTTAGTGATGCCTGCACTTGAAAAATCGGCACCATTCTCCAGATAGATAAGTCGTTCCCTTAATGCTGTGTCATCCAGAGCGCTAAGACCTCTCAGGAATGATTTCACTGACATACCATCCTGAAGTGAGATCAACTCAATTGAGATTAGTTTCATAAGAAATGCATAGAAGGTGTGGATTGAGAATAGCAACTGCTTCAATCGAATGCCTGCAGGCATCTGGTACACTTTTGCTGTTTCAGCAGCCGATTTTTCAGCTTTCTCCAGTTCCTCACCATAGACTACTCCGAATATCCTGTCCCATTCAACAAAGAAGGTCTTTACCCTGGATGGAGCTCGTCTGCTCTGTGCTTTCACCAATGCTGAATAAAGGTCAGAAATGGCTTGCTGTGTCACTTGGCAGTTCGGGGAAAACACACTGGCCAAGTTGTCTGCTGTCAGGGGAAGTCTGGCAGAAGCTCTCACGAATATCAAGAAATTCGCAAGACTTGAGGAACTTATGGGATACGGTCCCATCACGTGAAATCCGCGTTGTTCGGTAGTTTCAGCAAAAAGTAAAGTCTGTCCCTCAGTTACTGGAAGCGGCATCTGAAGAACGGCTGGTCTCTTTGTAAACCTTACAAATAGAATTTGCACACCATCTATCGCCACCCCTACAGCCTTTTCAAGAAAATCATCTCTTTTCCCCCCAAATTGCTGTGCTTTCCCTGTTAAGTAACGCTGTAATTGTTGAACAGCTGTTTCTATATTAACTTTTCTTTCAAACTTGCCGGGTGCCTTGTATTCTAAGGTTAAGTAGCCATATACCGCGTCGGATCTGCCTGTGATCATTGTTGCCGTTTCTTCATACCGTACATTGTTTGTATCAATACCCATTTCCTGGAAAGTTTTCTGAAATAAAGGCTCAACACCCATTTTAAGATCTTCCTCTGTATGAGCGTTACGAGCTACTTCTGAAATACGTCGAGCTAGCTTTTCAGTATCTATTTGCCAGTATTTCTTTTTCTTCATTTTACGTAATTCGAGTAGTAAAGATATTAATAAATGCTCACTTGATAACTACACACATATGTTAGGTAATTTAACTGTCTTATATATGAATAGGGAGATAAAAGACAGACTATATTGATAATCGCCAGTTCAACCCCAGATAAATATACAGAATCGTAAAATCATCATCTTTCGAATAATCGAATGACAAAGACCCCCGAAGCTTCGATGTCATTCTCCAGTTGAGACTGGCCGAGACGGTATGCTGCAGGTAGTCATTGATGCTGGTTCCATAACCGTAAGAGAAGAGCTCATACTGGGCATAGATGTCCATATTCTTCCCTGCCGGCGCGCTGAAGCCCAGCTGCCCCCGGGCACCGGTGATGAGCAGATTCCTCAGGTAGCTCCCGCCCACATCGAAAATCCGTCCCTTGCCAGACGAGTTGGAACGGTAGTTCAGGAAGTAGAGCTCTGACCTGTCATCACTGTCCGACTGTTGCCGGAAATTGAAACCGGCTTGAATGGAGCCGAACGCATCATGTGAAATGCGAATAGAATTATACCAGCCGGTGCGGAGAGCATCTTCGAACAGTGAATCCGGCAGCGTCGTGCCGGAGATCTGATAAATCACCTGCCGGCGATCCGAGTATCTCGAGCGGATGGAGAGTCCACGCCACGGTCTGATACCAATAGAAATCTGACTGGAAGTAGTTGTCGATGTTCCGCGATTCGTCGGTGAGTCCCCACGGTAAAAGTCTACAGTTTCGTAGATAGAATAAGTCAGCTTCCGGTTGAAGAAGTCGCCGGACAGTCGACCGTAGACAAATTCACGATCAACTTCTTTTCCAGAGTATTGACCAACACCGGAAAGTACAGCATCCATTGAACTGGAAGGGGCTCGCCGATTCAGTCTCACAAACGCGCCAAACTTCTTAACCTCTGTGTCGAAGGAAAGTGAAGTTGGGTCAGGCTGGAATCCGCCTAACGCTCCCACCGAAATTACCGAAGCCAATCGAGAGGTCAGCATCATTCCGTCTGTAGCGCCGATGCCTGCCAGTTCGGGAGCAAAAATACGCCCCAACTGCAGATAATATTTTCCCCGACGCTCGCCTACAGTGAACCGGGCCTGGTATAGTGTAAAATCTCCTTCGTTTAGATTTCCGCGGCCATAGAGCCAGATATCCGAGCGAAAAGGCGCTGTCAGTACCAATCCATACCTCAGGGAAGCAATTCCCCGGCTGGATTGCTCACCGCCGGAAAATTTACTCATGGAATAGCGGGCTGAGGCGTTCCCTCGCTGAGAAAGAATTCGCTCCTGCCGTATTGGGGGCTTTGGTGCTTTCACTAGTGCCTCCATTGTCTCTTCTACCGGAGGAGGTTCAGAGGCTGCTTTCTTCTCTAACACCACACGATCACCTAACTGAAACGTCTCCACTGGAATCAGCGACTGACAGACAGCAGATCTCCTCGCTACATTCGTTATCACCACTGGACCCAACTCCTCGTTCCGCCGTAAGATAAGCAGTGTATCCCCTACCGTACCGCCCGCCTCTGATCCGATATCTACATAAACCTGGTCAGCAGTGAGATAAGTGATCTTCCCCTCAGTCTTGATGATCTCAGCTTCCTGAGCCACAGACACCGTTATTACTGAAATCAAAAGAAGTGACAGCCGCCTAATCATCTTCCTCTCCTGACGGATGACAGTTGTAACATGCCCAGCTTTCATAGACATATCCGCCCTCGTCGTCGTGTTTATCATCCATTTCACTTCGGTCATGCTCGTGACAGACACCGTTCAGTCCACAGGAAAAGACCGAGTAATCCGATTGATCCACATGGCATTCGGTATTGCATGAAGTCCACTCACCACGATGTGCTCCTGAGTAGATGGGGAAGAAACGATCGTGATGCACCATTTCAGTTGGAACCCACGCCCGGGTGTTGTGGCAAATAGTACATTCCGACACTTCGGGATGTCCCGATGTAGAGACCGCATTGGTATAGACATTCTCGTGACAGTCCACACAATCGGTAGTAAGATGACCCCGAAGCCAGATCAGCTCACTCCCGTGGCAGTCGGCACAGTCCAGAGCAGCATGAGCTCCCGCCAACGGAAAAAGCGTCGCCTGATGATTGTATCTCCAATTGCTCAAGTCCCAAGTAACAGTCTCATGGCATTGTTCACAATCGCTGCCGAATTGACTCAGATGAATATCCATGTGGCAGAAGACACATGCCGCCTCAGCCCGATCAAATTGATGAATCTCACGAGGCGATGCTCCGGGATGGCACTGAATACAACCGGCTGAAAGATGACCACCCGTCAGCAGGAAGGGGGTATCACGATCGTGATCAAAACTGAGCTCCGCGGCCAGGGGATACCACGCATTGGGCAGATGGCACTCGTCGCACGGCCTGTCCGTTACCTGCGGATCTTGGGCAGAAAGGGAAATCATTATAACACAAACTACAGCTACTCTACAATCCATGGAATTTTCGGCTTCAGCTTCTCCCACCGCTGGCGCCATTTGTCACCACCATCATCGTCGTCATCCGAACTACCGTTTGGGTGACAGTCGTAGCAAGCCCAGCTAACATAAACATAATCGTTTACGTCACTGTGGTCATCGTCCATATCGTTTTGGTCATGCTCATGGCATACTCCGTTTAAACCGCAGGAAAACTGAGTGTAATCTTCTGGTACGATGTGGCACTCAGCAGTACAAGTTGTCCACTCTCCTGCATGCTCGCCGGAGTAGATAGGGAACCAGTCGTTATCGTGATCAAAAGTAGCCTCTTCCCAGTCAGATGTGGAGGTATGGCAGACTTCACAAGTGGCGGGATAGCCTTCACCGGCATGATTCGTTGTATTGTAATCAGTGAGATGGCAATCCACACAACCGGAGGTTACACCTTCGTGGTTGTATTCCGCTCCTTCCCATGTCTCCGTACTAGTGTGACAATCTTCACAAATATGACTGAAGCCGGTTTCTTCATTGTGAGGAGGGTCAGAAGCATTGGTGTAGTCTTCTAAGTGACAGTCCACACAACCTGAGGTTATTCCTCCATGATCAAAACTTGCTCCCTCCCAAGTGTCTGTTGCTGTATGGCAGTCTTCGCAAGCAGTGGTAAATCCATTCTGCTCTGAGTGAGGCGGATCGGCAGCATTTTCGTAGTCCGGCATGTGACAGGTTACACAAGTCAGTGGCAGCCCATGAGCATAAATATGGGGACTCCAGCCGAACTCATTGTGGCATTGATCGCACTGCTCCACCGGATAGCCATACACGCCATGGTCAGGATCAGTAGTAGATTCGAAGTCGCTTAAATGGCATCCGCTGTTGGCACATTCCTGCGGTGTACCGTTGTACATCTGCTCGGCGTGGCAGTCAATGCACGGGACTGGGATGTGAAGTCCTACGAGAGAGAAATCCGTTTGCTCTACAGTATGCTCAAATGGATCAATATCCCAACTCTCCGTAGCATGACACAGCACACAGTCAGTACCAATATTCCCATTTCCGTGTGGCGGATCAGAGCTATCCCTATGATCACTTAGATGACAGTCCACACAGCCGGAAGTGATCTCTGAGTGATCAAAAGATGCCCCTTCCCAGCTGTCCGTAGAATTGTGGCAGAGATCGCATGTAGTGGTGAAGCCGTCTCCTTCCAAGTGAGGCGGATCAGCGGCATTCTCATAATCCGGCATGTGGCAGGTAGCGCACTCCATCGAAAGTCCGTGAGCGTAAATATCAGGACTCCAACCCAACGGGCTATGACACTGATCGCACTGCTCTGCCGGGTAGCCGTACATGCTGTGGTCAGGATCGGTGGCGGACTCAAAGTCTCCAAAATGGCATCCGCTGTTTGCGCAATCTTGAGGCGTTCCGCTGTACATCTGTTCAACGTGGCAATCCACGCACGACGCTTCAGCATGAGCGCCAATAAGCTCGTAGCCGGTCTGATCGCTCAAATGACTGAACAACTCAATTTCCCAATCTTCTGTGGTATGACATACCAAACATTCGTCACTAATGTTACCGTCGGCATGTGGAGGATCGTCTGAACCGTCGTACTCCACCTGGTGACAATCAAGACAAGGCTGAGCTGAGAAATCAATGTGATCGAACAGTTCCGTATCCCATCCAGATGTAGAGTGACAGGTGATGCAGTCAGCAGCAATCCCGTGACTGGAATGATCGTAATCGGAACTTTCATAGTTAGTCTCGGCAACCCCTCCCGGTACATGACACCCTTCACACTCCAGCGGCAGGTCGTAATTCCCCGAACCGTGGCAAGAGACACAATCCGTGGATTGGTGGAGCCCGGTAAGAGGGTAGTCGGTCAAATCGTGGTCAATCTCAGCTCCCGTCCATATGATTTGGGAGTGGCAGACTTCGCAGTTTTGGCTGTAGGCGTCACTTGAGTGTGAGGGAGCGTTGGGATAGGCGGCTGTTCCGGTTTGATTGTATTCTTCCTCGTGACAGGACCAGCAATCCTGAGGTGTGCCGGCAAAAACCCCCTCATGGCAGCCAGCGCATTGGGACGAGCGGTGAGCCCCTTCCAGAATCAAATTAGTTTGTGCATCATGATCGAAATCGGATGGTGTCCAACTGTTCTGACTGGGAGAATGACACGTCATACAATCTGTGCTAAGTAGTGCCAGAATGTGGGATGGCTCAGCGACATCATCATAATCGGAGCGGTGGCAGCTGTAGCAATCCATGGGTGTTGCGCCGAAAACGGTCATGGGACGCTCCGTATGGCACAACTGGCAAGATACACTTTTATGTGCTCCCAGCAGAGAGAATCGGGTTGTCTCGTGATCAAAGGTTAAGGTTGTCACCTGCCACGATTTTTCACTGTGGCACTGCTTACATTCCCCGCCCAAGGACGACTGATGAACATCAATGTGGCAGTCAACGCAATCGAAATTCTCTTTCTGGAACTGATGCTTCTCAGCCACAGAAGTCCCTTCGTGACAGGCATCGCACGGCTGCATCCGGTGAGTGCCAGCGAGGGGAAAGCGAGTCAACTGGTGATCAAATCCCGTAAGAGTTAGAGCGTCCCAACCCTCAGCGCCGTGGCAGTCTTGGCAGTCGAAACCGGGCACAGTTAAGCCGTCATCCTGGGCCGCCAAGAGCGGTATCACTAATATCAGGAAGATCCAATTTTTCATCGAATTTCGTTGGTCAAAGTATGACAGTCAGCACAGGTATGGGCAATCGGAGAATAGCGGACGAAAAACCCGTCTGAATCAGCCTCTTTTTCATGACACCGTCCGCAAGCTACTCCCTTGTGCTTGCCATCCAGCGGAAATGCTGTTTTTTGGTGGTCGAAATCTAACTTCCCGAAATCTGCCGATGTGTGGCATAAATCACAGTTGTTTTGGAAACGCGCCTGGAATTGATTCCGGTGAATATCATCATGACAATTCTGGCACTTGTTCTCCGGCCAGACGAACCTCGTGGTTGTAACACCTGTTTGAGGCTCATAATCCTTATGGCAGAAGATGCACGGCACAGCCAGATGGACGCCGTCTAATTTAAAGCGGGAGAGCTGATGAAGTGCTAAAGTGAACGTTGTAGGCTTGAATCCTCTCACGGTGTGGCAGGCAGCACAATCTCCGCCGTCAGACCGTTCGGCAAACTGGTCATAATGCTCATCCACGTGACAGCGGAGACAAGAATCGAATTGTGGGAGACCTCCCGCCAAGTCAGTCCTGTGACATTTAATGCAAGCAAGACCGTCATGCTTCCCTGCCAATGGATATTTGGTAGCGGTGTGATCGAACGGTTTCAGATCCTTCTTCCAGTCAGTAGACACATGACAAGTCCCGCAGGTTTCGCCATAACTCCCCCGATGGAAATCTTCATGACAGCGGCCGCAGCGATCAAAAGCCATCCCGGTAAGCTGCCACACCATTGGGACCCTGTCGGTCTGAATCCGATGACACTTCCCGCAGTCCACCTGCTGGTGGGCTCCATCGAGGAGGAAACGAGCCCGGTTGTGGTCAAACTCCGCAATCGCCAGTTTCCAGTCTGATGTATTGTGGCACGTGGCACAATCGGAAGAGACCTCCTCTCGATGTACATCCTCGTGGCAGCTTTTGCATTTCTGATCGAGACCAAGGAAGGTCCGGTCGAGTACCGAGAACTGTGGATTCTCTGCCGCCCATTTCTTAATAGATTCTCCAAGAATGAAGGCGCGCTTGTGGCACTGGGAACAGTTTACAGAAGTGTGTTTACCCGTTAACGGATAGCCTGTGAAGCTGTGATCAAATCGAGAGATATCCTTGGGCCAATAGACCAATTCAAATTTCCGCCCGTTATGGTCGGAGTGGCAATCCTCGCACGCTTCCCTTTTATCCTTGTGGTAACCCAGTCCAGCAACGATTCGCTCCTTTAATGGGGAATGACATTCTATGCAGCCGTCGGATATCTGCTTTTTGTTCTGCTCATGACACTCCAGACAGTTGTTATTCCCTTCTAAATGGGTGTGGTATTTGGAGAGCTCTCCCGGGGAGAATTGTGCCCACAGTCCTAACGGAAATAGAATAACAGACAAACTAAAAATCAATAATCTCATCGTTCTAAATCAAATCTGTGGTCATTATATTTTAAACAGCTCGTTTATACTCTTTTCAGAGAACCCAACAGTAAGTTTAGACCACTCCTTCACCCCTCCCCGCCTGACCGTCGGGCAGGCTTGACAAAGAGGGGAAAAAGGGGAGGTTTTCCAACTAAAATTCACAGTACAGTGCTCTAACATCATGAATCAGAACTTACTTTTTCCATTCTTTTCCCTCTGCCTTTGCCTCTGCCTATGCCTTTTCCCCTGCCTCTGCCTTGAATCAAACCTTCACCTCAACCTTCTTTCCAAACTCAATCCCGATGGAATTCAGCAACGGGAACGGCAACTCGCCTCCGGCAAAGATGAAAACGTAGTCATTCTCCAACTGGAATTCTTTACCATCCTTGTCCAGAATAACGCGATTAGCCTCAATCTTCTTTAGGTTGGAATTGAATATAGTCAAGAGCTTATTTTCATCCAGCGCACTCTCGATATTCTTCTCATTTCTCGTCTTAAGACGGAAAAAGTTCGATTTCCGGTAAGAGATAGTAACATGATTGCCTTCCTGACTCGCCAGCCCTATAGCCGCCTCAATGGCGCTGTCACCTCCCCCCACCACGAGAATACGCTTACTCTTGTAAGTCTCTGCATCCATTAGCTTGTACATCACTTTCCCCAGTTCCTCACCGGGGACCCCTAACTTCCGGGGAGTACCACGGCGGCCTAAGGCAAGGATCACCTTCTGTGCCGACAGGTTTCCTTGAGATGTGGACACCATCAATTCTCTATTCGATAACTTTACTCCGTGCAGCTTGTGTCTGGTCTTGAGATTCAGCTTTTGCACTGAGATCACTTCCTTCCAGATTTCCAGCAATTCCTCCTTAGTATATTCCCTATTCTTCAGCTCACCATGGAGAGGAAGTTTGACCGGTTGCACTAAGGTCAGCTTCCTACGGGGATATTGCAGGATTGTGCCTCCCGGCTTATCCTGATCAACAATCACATAGTCAAGATCCAGCTCCTTCGCCCGGAGGGCCGCCGCAAATCCTGCAGGACCGGCACCTACGATCACCACGTCATGACCAGTGCCAGCTCCTCCGTTCAGAGAATCATGGATATGATCTATCGCTGTAACGCCGTGAGAGATAGCATTCTTGATAAGAGCCAAGCCACTCAGCTCGCCTATGACGTAAACTCCGGGGATGTTGCTCTCAAAATGATCAGAAAGACTTGGAATATCCTCACGTTCACTGATGTCACCCAAACCTACCGTAATGGCTCCTACCGGACAGTTCTCGGCACAGCGAGCATGACCCACGCAGTGGCTTCCGTGGATAATGGTGGCTTTGCCGTCAATAACGCCCAGGACATCTCCTTCCGGGCAGGAAGTGACACAAATGCCGCTGCCGATGCAGACCGACCGGTTGACAATAGGGTGCTGAAGAAGCGCCTTGTCCTGACCCTTCTCACGAGTCTGCGCCAGACGGGCACGTGTTCGGGCTTCCTTCCGTTTCATACTTATAATGTACGGGATGAGAAACAGCAGAATAATCGCCAGAGCAATTCCCCAAGTCAGAAATTGTTCGACACTCATTGTGACAGCCAGTCTATGGCTATCCACCCTTCCACTACGCACACGTGGATAATCATGATGACAATCATGGTAAAGGCAAACGGCTTGTGGATAACATGCCAGTAGTGGAAGAGACGGTGTGCAGCATTCCAGAAGGCGATCTGCCGGGCCGCTTTGATTCGCCGCCGCAGAAGGTGCCGGAATGTGGAAAACTGATCGTGTGGAATCTCAGCAGTATCAGCAATTCTAGACACAACCCTGCGCACGGTCAGCCAGTTGAACAAATCCATAGTAAACAGAGTGAACAGACCCCACAACCCGCGACCTTTAATCTTCCCGGCGCCGGCAAGAGAGTCAATTTGATCCAGATTTTCTCCCGATAGATGAAACTCTATCTTCAGCCTCTCCTTCAGTTCACCAAGGGATGACTCAAATTCCTGCAGCGTCAGCTCTTTCCCATCCACACGCCGTGGAATCTTGATATAGATGTACCGACCAATAAATCCGCTCAGCATTACTGCCATCATAGACCAGTAGGAGACGGAGACCAGCCCCCCAAACTTTAGGGCGGTATGGAAAGTCACCAACACCGGCCCGGTGATGCCGAGGAAAATGTGGTAGTTAAGCCAAGACCTGAGCTTACCCCATCTGCGGAGAGGTTTCAGCCGTTTCCGGACGGAATAGATGAATAGAACCATCATCATAACGCTGCCGATAATTCCAAGTCCGTGTCCTATTGCACCGCCAGGTTTCCAGAGGTCGTGAAACTTCTCTGAGCGCTCAGCTTTCGGTGTGTTGTAGTAGTTATCCGGAAGGAGATGGTGGGGGCGTTCTTCATTCGGAAGCATATAGTATCCTCCTGCTTCTACTGCAATCCATAAAGCAGAACCCAGGAACGCCAGGTAGAGAATGGTTAGTATAACCCTGTGAATAATCTGAATCTTGATTGAAGAATATCCTTTTGCTTAGAGTCTGTTTTCTGACTTAAATGGAGAACAAATGTACTTCCAGCGATGGGGAACTGCAAGATTCGACAAGATAATTCTTCTTTAGAAAAAGAGTTACTACGGGGAGCATAAAATAGTTTACATTGCAGCATATCGCACATGCTTTTCA
>CAZHRR010000019.1:0-24708 GCA_964534955.1 uncultured bacterium | reverse complement strand
AAGGAGTTCCCCCGAAAATGACCAATAGAATCTTGTAACATACAATATTAATGAAAATACGAGAATATACAAGTGGCGGGGCACTATTTATGAAAAAACGGGGGAACTTTTTGCACATAAAGATATCTTTATTGCGAGGGGGTAAACCCCCACGCTTAATCAAAAAAACCACCCTAAAGGGTCCCGCAATTGCGGGATTCTTTTTTCGATTTAGCGTGTTCATTTATGGACTCGCAGTTATTCTACAACACACAAAAATTTCAATAAGTGCTGACTCCTGAAATGAATTCTTTAACCTATTACATTCCGCTACATTTCGGGGGAACTTCATATCAAGTTTCACTTGATTGAATAATCTACTGACCGTAACTTTCTTAGCTTAATAACACTGGGCATTCGATAAAAAATGTTTGCGATAGTAGATATATCTGGAAAGCAACTCCGAGTAGAACCTGGAATTGAACTGGAGGTTCCTCGTCAGCAGGCTGATGAGGGTAAACCAGTCAGTTTCTCCAATGTGCTGCTCTTTGATGATGGAAAGAAAGTCCACGTAGGCACCCCAACAATTACTGGAGCTCAGGTAGATGCAACAGTGCTTCGTCACGGCCGCGGGAAGAAAGTTGTTGTCTTTAAGAAGAAGCGTAGAAAAGGGTATCGTGTGAAAAATACCCATCGTCAGGATTTCTCAGTAATCAAGATAGACAACATCTCAACTTCGGTACCTAAGAAAAAACAACAGCCAGCTGAAGAGGAAGCAGGAGAATAAGCCATGGCTCATAAAAAGGGAATGGGAAGCACTAAGAACGGTCGTGACAGCCGTTCTAAACGGCTTGGTGTAAAATCCTATGATGGTCAATATGTCTCAGCAGGTTCTATAATCATTCGTCAAAGGGGAACAAAAATCCATCCGGGAATCAATGTAGGCATCGGTGGAGACGACACCCTGTTCGCCAAGGCTGACGGCGTTGTTAAATTCGGTCGAAAAGGCCGCGACCGCAAGATTGTCAGCATTCTGTCCGATTAATCTCGGCCTCCTGACACCTCACTTCAAGAGAATAACACCTTTCCGATCCCCGTTATTTAAATACGGGGATTTTCGTTCCCAGCCGTTGTTGGTACTTCCAAATCATAACTGAATTCCTTAAATTTTGCATGTAGTTTTATTCTACAAATCCACTATGCATATACTTGTAAACAGACAATCAGATTCTACAGGAGGTAAGCTGTGAGCAGAAAAAAGATAGCGCTTATTGGCGGTGGTCAGATCGGTGGAATTCTCGCCCTCATCGCAACACAGAAAGAGCTGGGTGATGTCGTCATCGTAGATATCCCAGAGGTAGAAGGAATGGTCAAGGGGAAAGCGTTGGACATTACCGAGGCTGCCCCTCATGACGGCTATGACGCAAAGCTGGAAGGTACAAGTGATTACTCCAGTATCACCGGTGCGGACGTAGTGATAATTACTGCCGGTGTACCGCGAAAACCTGGTATGACTCGAGATGATTTACTCGAGATAAACCTGAAAATTATCACTCAAGTTGCGAATAATGTGAAAGAATACGCACCTGACGCTTTTGTCATTGTCGTTTCCAATCCGCTTGACGCAATCGTTTACGCTTTCCATAAGGTTAGCGGCTTCCCCAAGAACCGTGTAGTCGGCATGGCTGGTGCCCTTGATACGGCCCGGTTCAGAGCATTCATTGCTATGGAGACAGGACTATCAGTCCAGGATGTCTCGTGCCTCGTCATGGGCGGTCATGGGCCCACCATGGTTCCTTTAACTCGGTTAGCTTCGATAGGAGGAGTTCCTCTCAATGAACTTCTACCACAAGAAAAAATCGATGCTATCATCAAACGGGTTCAGGAAGCCGGCACAGAACTGGTGAAGCTCTATGGCAAAGGGAGTGCCTTTTTCAGTCCAGCGGCGGCTATTATGGAGATGGCTGAAAGTTATCTGAAGGACAAGAAGCGCGTCATCCCGTCTGCTGCGCTCTGTGAAGGTGAATATGACATTGACGGCTACTTCATCGGTGTCCCGGTAGTCATCGGGGCCGGTGGTGTGGAAAAGATTCTAGAACTCGAATTATCAGACGAGGAAAAAGAAAAGATGAATTCCACTCTGAAAGCTGTTGAGAAAACCGTGGGAGAAACAGGGCTCTAAAAGGGATTACATAATCAGCGGTAGAAGCCCAACAGAATTTGTAAGAGTCTTGTTTCTCTTATGTGGAGTTCTATTGCTCCTCCCTTTCGTCTGGCTTACCGCTCAAGAGATTACTCAGGAAGCGTACAACCGCTTCCAGATCACTTCGTCCTACCATCTCAATTCAGCCGGTTTGGACCACCTTTCCCTTGAAGGAATCCATGGTGATATAACTCTGAGGGGAGACGACCAAAAGTACATTCTTATTGAAGAAACTGTTGTTATCCGTGCTGTAACGAAAGAAAAAGCTCTCACCCTCTATCTTGATGTCAAAACTAAACTGGAATCAGAGGGAAATGAAGCTCGTCTGTCGAGTAATAAATACCCAAAAGAAATCACAGAAACTAACTTCCGCATAACTCTTCCCGCTTATTTCCCGGTCATGATAAATCTCGCATCCGGGAGTATCTCTGCCGACAACCTTTCTGGAGAACTTATCCTCGCGACGAATAAAGGCAGCATTTCGATAACCAATATCCGAGGTCGCACCATTGCCTCTTGTTTGGCAGGTGATATCCATTCCAATGTTATTTCCGGCAACACGACCCTCAGCACTACAGCAGGCAATATTTGGGCTGAAGCCATCATTGGTGATGTTGAAGCAAGTTGTGACAGTGGGAATGTAGAGATTCTATCAGTTGAGGGAGATGTACTCATTACAAGCGGCAATGGGGCTGTAACAATTAATGATGTCAATGGACGCACTATCTCAGCTTATACACTCAAGGGAGATATAACCGTCGAAAGTGTTGCGGGCGAGACTCATATCAAATCACTAGAGGGAGATATTCATGCTATGAACGTGGATGGGAATCTCGATCTGTTTTCAAGCAATGGCGATCTCATCCTCAGAAACATCAATGGAGATATCCTGGGCTGGACAAAGAACGGAGGGGTCACAGGGCAACAATTAGCCGGATGTATCAATCTGCAAACATCTGCCGGGGATATTGTGTTTCAAAAGAGCTGGGATGGAACAGCATCAGGACATACGATAGATGCCGCCACTAATGCCGGCAACATTCATCTGGAACTCCCTCGTGAATTCCCTGCTAACTTCCAAGTGGAAGTGAATAATCCGGAAGGAACGCCCTACGAAGCGATCAAGAGTGATTTCCCTCTCTATATCGAGGCATCAGACTTTTCTGCAGTGGGGACAAGCGAATCTTCTATCAGTCCCCAGAAAGTGAACCTGTCATCTTCCTTCGGCAACGTCACAATCAGATGGAGTGACCAGGAATCTCTGTTACAGTCTCCTTAGTTAAACAAAGATCCAATCTCATTCACTGTCCTGAAATATCCAATTGATGTAAATATCAGGAAAACAACCGACACGACGATCATTAGAGTTATTATACGCAAAAGAATCAACTGGCGACCTTGACCTTTAACAGGCTCGCCTGCATTCATAGCTGTTATTATTCGCCGTAACCTTCCTCTAGTCATATGGTACAAACCGATAGCTACCAGAGCCAGTAAAATCTTAGAGTGGATAATTCCAACCTTAAGGAAAAAAGTATGATCAATAATCATCAGAACTCCCAACACAGGAATGAAAGATGACGCTGGCAGTTCTGTTTTATCTGAAATGGTCTGAACATTCTTTAAAAGAGAGAGTTTCTCTTCTGTCAGAGCGTCCGGATAGTTCCTCAAAAGTTTGTAATTCAGATAAAATGCAGGCAATACCCACAAGAGCATCAATGCAAAGTGTAAGATCAAATAAACGTCGTACATCATTCATCCTCCATCCAATTTAGAATTGCTACTGTATCTTCTAATGAATCCACCAGCCATGTGGGCTGCTCTGCTTTTATTTTGTCCCACCATTCCTGTCTCCTGCAGACGATAAGGGATCTGCTGCTGTTTTCCCGGGCGATACGGGCATCGTTCGGTGTATCCCCGATAAGAATAATGTCACTATGTTTATATGCTTCACCCAGCACATCCCACGCCACCTCCGGTACGATCCAGAGAAGATCACTACGGTTAGCGGCATCATCACCAAAGACACCAAAAGCAAAATCGTCCCATACATCGAACCGATCAAGTTTAACCCGAGCCCCATCTCTGAGATTCCCTGACAACAATGCTATTGTCCAACCTTTTCTGCGGCATTGATCAGCCAGCGTTAGAGCATCGTCGTACAGGAAAGGCTCCTCGTACAGGGGATACTCCTTCCTTAGTGCAATCAAATAATTCTCAAGGACAGCATCCACATTCCCCGGAATGTGATCACCTGTTATTCCTATCCGACTAAGAGCATTGCGAATGATTACTGGATCTGTGAACCCTGCCACATCTTCCACCTCCAGTTGAGGAGATTCCCCGGCAACTTCTTCTACAGCACGATCCAAGAGTTTTCTTGCCAATGTTCCAGGATAAAGAATTGTCCCGTCGATATCGAATAAAATCAATCGGTGACTCAAAACAAGCTCCAGTAGTTTTTCATTTTCAGGTTTAGCGGGATTTACAGTTTTTCAAACGGAAAGTTTAGGTACGGAAGTTTATCCGGGCAAAGTTAACAGACCCGAACTATCTCTCTAAAATTCACTATTTCTCACCTACCAGCTTCAGCATTCTTACACGAACGTAGTCACGGAGTTCCTCAATAGTCATTCCTTTGTACTCAGAAACCGGGATAGGGTAACCGATGGTAATGTCAATCCTGCCCGGCTTGAAACGCCAATCTGTCTTTCTTTTCACGTCAAAGAGTCCCCTGATTCCCACAGGCAGGATTGTTCCGCCAGTCCCCAGCACCAGATGAAAAGCCCCCTTCTTGAATGGACGCAACTTCCCATCAATAGTACGTGTCCCTTCAGGAGCAATCATGATGGAAGAACCACTGCGCAACTTTTCTTTCGCTAATTCAATCGCTTTTATAGCTTCACTCCTAATTTTTCGGCTTACCGGAATATTACCCCACTTTCTCACGACGTAGCCCCAAACCGGTAATTTGAACTGGTATTGGGCGGCTACTCCAATAATGTGGTGAGGAACAACCATACCTATAACAAAGATATCCAGAATTGACTGATGATTAAACATCCAGATATATGTCTGATTCTTGTCCACATTTTCCTTGCCGTGTATCCTCCATATTGCACCAGAACAAAGCAGCACGAACCGGCTGCATATATTCGCAATGGGAATTAACCTCTGAGGAGGTAGCAGCAGAAGCAAAATCATCAGCACAAAGCCAACAATGAAAAAGGCCAGGAAAGAGAGGGGAAATAAGACCAGTGAAATAAGTGAATGATATAGGTTTCTGTCATCAATTTGCACAACTGCCTGATCACCATGAGATTCAACAGTACGGAGTAATTTCACTGCCATACCGACGAGGATCAAAATAACAACTGAGAGTCCTATCCAGATTACTGTCATTGCTGCCACCCCTGTTCATCCAACAACTTAAATAGTTTGTGATTAGCTTTAGGAAAAGGGTAGTCTGTGATTTGCCTGGGAGTAATCCAGCAGTGGTCTTCAACCTTTGGCGGAGCAGAATAACCGTTCAGGCTGCAGTGGAATGCGTGGAGAGAGATAGAGAAGTGAGTGTATGCATGCTCAACCTTACCTATAACTCGACCAGGCTTTATGTTCAGTCCTGTCTCTTCTGAAATCTCTCTACTCAATGCCTTAGGTATAGCTTCCTTTTCCTCTACTTTCCCGCCCGGGAACTCCCACAGACCACCTAAATGCCCTTTGGGCGGACGTCTCTGGATAAGAAATCTCTCGCCGTTCCAGACAATGCCCACTACTACAATCTTGTGAGGACGGGGAGGACGATCTACAGTGATAGGGTATTGCTCAGGATTCCCGGCAGAAAAAGATCTACAGCAGCTCGACAGGGGACATCTTCCGCAATGAGGTTTTGACTTCCTGCAGAGTTGGCTCCCCAGTTCCATAAATGCCTGGTTGAACTCACCAGGATTATGTTTTCCTATCCATTGTTGGAGCTTACTGAGAAATTCTCTGTTCCCACCTCGACTGTCCCCATTAAAAGCGATAAAACGAGATAGTACTCGATAGACGTTACCATCCAACACAGGATACGGTTTGTTAAACGCTATGGACAGTACCGCAGCCGCAGTATAGTCCCCGACACCCGGTAACTTTATAAGTGTCTCCCATGTTTCCGGAACTTTACCATTGTGCTCATTCTCAACAATCTTACAAGCCTTATGGAAATTTCTACAGCGGGCATAATACCCCAGACCTTCCCACAGCTTCAGCGTTTTTTCCAACGGAGCTGCTGCAACGTCTGATATAGATGGAAATGCTTTCAACCATCTATTGTAGTACGGTATGACAGTATCGACTTGAGTTTGCTGGAGCATGACTTCAGACAACCATATTTTATACGGATCTGATGTCTCCCTCCACGGGAGAGAGCGATGATGGTCAGAGTACCAACAGAGCAGCTTAAAAACTTCAATATTTGCACTGTGCAATTATTGGCCCCCTTTCATCTGTTCACGGGAGAGATTCCACAGAAATTCCTCAAGAACTTCCTTCACCTGCTCTCTTTTTTTTTCTGGAATGCTTTCAAGCACTATATTCCCCAGTTTGTCCTCAGACGATTCAAGAAGCTCTACAGCACTTTCACCTTGTTCTGTCAGATAAACAGATACGATACGACCGTCATATTCATCCCTGCGGCGTTCCAGGAAACTATTCCTTTCTAATGTTGTGACCAGCCTGGTAACCGTGCTGTTATCCAAACCAAGTCTCATCGCCAAGGTAGACATATCTACTCCCTCATCAGGAACAGAAGTGAGTACAAAACTCTGGGGTACAGTAAGTCCGGTATTGGCTATACAGCGCCGATGCAGAGCGCTCAGCGTTAAAGTCAGATCTGTTAACAGTTCTCCTACTTCCATAGTTGTATTATGCAAATAAACTAACTATTCATTAGTTCAGTCACAAGTCTGAAATGGTCCTTGCCAGGGCTGCAATATGCTCTGGTGTAGAACCGCAGCAGCCGCCAACTATACGTGCTCCCTTTCGTATAGCTTTGGTCATTATCCGAACAAGCTCCGATTTCGGGTAATTCCCGCTGATTACCCCAGAGGGTGCAGGGCCAGTATGACCCAGGTTTGGGTAAAGACCGACAGACAAGTCTGTGCACCGACAAATCGTATCCAGAGCTTTTACCGAGACAGATGGGTCTGAGCAGTTTACCAGTACGGCGTCCGCTCTTTGCTTTTCGACTTCCCATACAGCATCTTCCAACCTGTCCCCAGAGAGAAGATGTCCTGCATCCGAAACGATAAAACTTACCCACCGTGGAAGAACGAGATCACTCGTTGCCTTCAGCGCAGCCGAAGCTTCATCAATTCGTGACATAGCCTCAATCAGGAAAAGATCCACGCCGCCTTCAATGAGCCACTCCGCCAGCTGTCTGAACTCCTCCACAGCCGTTTCGACTCCCGGAAAGAGTTCAGGCGAGTAGCAGTCCTCAAGGGGAGCGATGGACCCTGCCACCAGAACTGTGCTGCCAGCGGCTCTCTTCGCCAAATTTACTGCAGACATGGCAGCAGCTCGTGCCCGGTCAGCGGCTTCTTGGGCAGCATGAGTTACTTTCTCAAAAGTGCGCTGTGTAGTACGAAAGGTTGCGGTAGTAATAACCTCGGCACCTGCAGAAATATGGTCAGTGTGGATAGCCTGAACAATCTCCGGATAAACCTCTACTGCCGCAGCAGACCACAGGGGTAAAGAGACATCCACCCCGCGTCGCTCCAGTTCTGTCCCCATAGCTCCATCCAGCAAGAGCGGGGGCTCTAATACCAGCCGTTCGGCCAGATTCACTTTTCCATTTTGTAGAGCCACATCAGCAGTGCGGTAAAAGCTCGCGGAAAGAAACGCACCAGGGCGTGCATCATTTTCGTATCAGCAGACACCAGAATCAGGAAGCGTCCTTTGCGCATACCCTTGATCATCTTATCGAGCACCTGATCCACCTCTATCACCTTGAATTTGTGGAACCAGTCGGCGTGACTCTCCAGATCATCATCCACCATGGGAGTATGAACCCCCGGGGGGGCCACCACGGAGACTTTGATACCATATTTCTTCACCTCATGCCTCAGTGCGTCCGAGAAACCGGTCATTGCAAACTTACTGGCGCCATATGAAACGTAGGTCGGCAACCCTTTCAGCCCGGAAATTGAAGACATATTCACGATATATCCATTCCCCTGCTCCTTCATAATTGGGAGAACATTCCGGACAAAATCTACAGCGCCGAAGTAGTTCACATCCATGTGTTGATGGAACCGTTCCGGCGGCGTATCCTCGAAGGTCATGGGACCGGCGATACCAGCACAATTCACCATGATATCCACACCGCCCAGCTCATCCACAGCTGTCTGTACAACACGAGCCACATCTTCTGGCTTGGTCACATCACAGGTGGCAACAACAGCTGTCCCGCCATGGGATCGTATCTCCGCAGCTGCTTCCTCAAGTTCCGCCTGCCGTCGAGCCGACAAAACCACTTTTACCTGCATCTTCGCTAACCGGAGTGCTATCCCTTTCCCGATACCACTGGATGCGCCGGTGATGATTGCCCGTTTATCTTTGAATTCATACCTCATCTCTCTTACTCCTAATTTGCGTGAAGGGTTTGTTCTGTTATCATCGCTCTCTCTGTGATCTCAGCGTCTCTGTGGTTAATGTCTTTTCCAATCGCTTTTCAGTAACCCGAAACTGTAATGATCCACTCTTGCACCCCTAATCTCCAAGTAGCCCTGTTTGGTCCCTTCCAGGGTGAACCCGTTCTTCTCCAGCACTCTGAGGGATGCGGGATTATGAATAGAACATTCAGCCTCGATCCGCTGGCAGTTAGATTCACTGAAGATTTTTTCCACAATTGCTCCTACGATAGCTGTTCCGAATCCTTCTCCCCACAAGTTCGGTGAGACAGTGTAGCCAATGCGCCCAATCTTCTGTCCAATATCGAGCTTATCGAATGATACCATGCCCACCCGCTCCATTGATTCAGTATCAAAAGCTACCCATTTGTACTCCTTGTGATGGGGATGACCCAGATCATGTTCGTTGTATCGAGTGAGCTGTAAACGGAGTTCCTCTTCCGTTCTTTCCTGCAGCGGCTGGTGCTCCCGCGTCTCTGTTTGAGTCAAGAGCTCATGCCAGAATGGTAGGTCTTCCTCAGCGATAGGACGAAGTTCAACGGTTGGATTAGCCGAATCCATAAGGTCTGAATCTATGAAAAGTCAGAGGCATTGGCGATTGTCAATTTACTATTTACTCACAGGGTGCTTCGTACAATTTATGGTTTTCGATCGGTGACATCTACACATTCCAAACCCTGTAAGCTTAACACTGTAGAGCTATCAACTTCTCAGAATGCAAGATTTATATTGAACTACTCAAGAAATCACGAATATGAATATGACGAATACCCTTGTGAGTAGACCCTGTCAGTTCCTCCATGGAAACGACTATTTTGGGATGGTTATCAGGTATCTTCAGCAAGTTACCAAATTCCCTGTCCCGGGTTTTTTCGTTTTGCATCATGTAAGCAACCTGAACATACAATTTCTCTCCTTTTCGATGGGCAACAAAATCTATTTCCTTTCCATTCATTTTCCCCACATATATTTGAAAGCCGAATAAGGCAAGATGCATATAGACCAGATTCTCCAAGACTTTATTGACATCATCAAGTCTATAGCCGATAAGTGCGTGTCGTAGCCCTAAATCCTGGAAATAATATTTTTCACCTATAGAGAATATCTTTTTCCCGGATACATCTGACCTGCGGACCTTAAGAATAAAAAATGCTGACTCCAGATATGAGAGATAGTTCAATATCACGTTTGGTGAGATAGTCATCCTCTGGGATTTCAGAAAATCACTGATCCGTTTTGCTGATACAATACTACCGGTATTCTCCGCTAGATACATTACCAGTCTCTCCAATAGAAAAGCATTCCTGATTCGAAAACGGGCAACAACATCCTTGTAGAGAATTGCTGCATAAATATTCTTTAGATAATCATAGCTGATATCGTCTGATAATGTCAAGTTGCGAAGAAATGGCAGTCCTCCATATTTAATGTACTTCAATAACGCTTCTTGACTGTTTCCAAAGCTATGAAACTGGAGGAACTCCATATAAGAGAGACTGAACATCTTGATTTCCACATACCGACCACTTAAACCTGTAGCCAACTCCCCGGATAACAGTTCAGCATTACTTCCCGTGCAATAAATATCCCATCTACCCTTTACCTGTATGCTCCGCAACGCCTTCTCAAACCCCGTTATTTCCTGTATTTCATCAATAAGTAGATAGGTTTTTTCTGCATCCTCAGCAGTTTCACTCATCACCCATTTCAGCAGGTCATCACCTGTTTCAATAAAGTTAAATTCATGATGTTCTTTATTAATATACAGGATATGGGCATTCGTCCTGTTTTCTTTTAACCAATCCATAATATGAAAAAGAAAATAGCTTTTCCCTACTCTCCTCTGGCCATTGATGACTTTGATAATCTCCTGATCAACATAAGGCTGGATTAGATCGAGATATCTGTGACGTTTGACGTACGGCTTTATGAAAGCTGAGCTGTCCATAGTTTTGTGTGTGGTTAAAACTTAGGAGTAAGTTAATACATGTTTTATGTATAATGAAAACTTTATTCCATCATTAATTCTCAAAACATTACACACTATTCACACAAAAAATGATCAAATGTTAGTGGGAGATGGATCTGCCCATACGGCCTGAATCTATAAAAAGCCAGGGGCTTTGGCGATTGTCAATTTACTCTTCGCTATGAAAATTTCCTTCTTATCCCTAGCCCAGTCCTTTAGGGCTGGGATATGAGCAAGTAGAAATATGGATACGCCATTCATGGCGTTACACAATGATGTTCAAAACTTATTGGACAAACTGCCTGCCCGCCATGTGAAATAAAATCTTCGATTTGAATGCATCGCATTACCTGTCCCGTGAAACCGAACTGTTTCACTGGGATTTCACTTGGCCCGCCCTTCCTGGCAGCTCCCGAGCTTTCAGGAGGACATGCTGGCGGATAGGGAGGCTGGGACAGTTTGTCCCTGTGTTATATAGTCAATCTGGAAAGATTGACCTACAAATATTTATCAAACCATTCTAGAATAAACTTCAGCCGCTTCTCCCGCCGATCCGGCCTGCCGTGCCGGGAAAGCCCGTGCGGCTCCTCGGGAAAGCGGACGTACTCTACCTCCCGCTTCAGGTACTTCAACGCCATGAACATCTGGTCGTCCTGTTCCAGATTGCACCGCCAGTCGTGCTCACTGTGGATGATAAGGAGCGGCGTGACGCACTTGTCAATGTAGGTGATAGGCGACCATTTGGCGTATAATTCAGGATCCTCCCATGGAGTTGTCTTGAATTCCCATTCCATGTCGAAACCCATGTCCGATGTACCAAACATGGTAGCAAAATTGGAGACACTCCGCTGTGTAACCGCTGCCTTAAAGCGATCCGTGTGTGTCACTACCCAGTTCGTCATGTATCCGCCGTAGCTCCCTCCGGTGACGCCAAGGCGCTTCTCATTCACGTACCCCAGCGAGACTGCGTAATCGACAGCCGCCATCAGGTCAGTCATGGCAGGTTCACCCCACTTGCCAGTGATGGCATCAGCGAATTTCTCGCCGTACCCCTGACTGCCCCGTGGATTGGTATACATAACCACATAACCGTTAGCTGCCAGTACTTGCATCTCGTGGAAGAATAATCGCCCGTATTGACAGCGCGGTCCTCCGTGGATCTGCAGGATAAACGGGTACTTTCTGTTGGAAGAAAAGCCCGGCGGCTTCAGGATCCAGCCATGCAGTTTTGTCCGGCCGCTCTTGAACCACACCTCTTCAGGAACATTGAAGCGTCTACTATTGACATAGGGACTGTTCATGCGCGTAACCTGCCGGAGAGTTTGCTTCGGTATTTTATGTACGAAAACCTCGTCCGGAGCCTCCAGCGATCCGCCGTGGATAGCAACTGTCTCCCGGTTATCGTCCAGGGAAAAGGTAACTACTACTTTCTCGTTCGTAACCAACTCGATATTGTCACTTTCAATGTCCACACGGTATAGAGGTGAACCACCCTCAGAAGTAACTGCGAAATAGAGACTTTTTCCGTCAATATCCCAAACCGGAGCAGTTACGACGAATCCCGGCGTCACGTCGCCAATAGTGACCGGATATGCCATCCTGTCCATCTTGTCTGTATGACTCCGAGGGTCGCTTCTGTTTATTCCTACCGTCCGGACAGTATAATTGACTACTCCCCACCCCTCGTATGGACGGTCATGTCCGATGTAAGCCAGCCGCTTTCCGTCCGGCGAAAAAGAGACACCGTCTTTAGGCCCCGAAGGAGATTCTATTTTCGTAACACGACTGCCGCCTTTTGACGAAATAAGATAGAGTTCATCTTCCTCGAAATGATACTGCCAATCTTCCCGGCGATTGGAAACAAAGGCAATCTTTGTCCCATCCGGTGACCAGTCAAAATATGTATCGTGCCACTTTCCTTTTACAATCTGCCTGGCAACACCTGTCCGCGCGTTAGCCACCCAAACGTGAGTATACTCGCTGTCTAAAAAACCTTCACCGTCATACCGGTACCACATATCCTTAATATGCCGATATACCGGCACTTCCGGTTTTCCATCCTTGAAGGTAATCTCTTTCCCCACTGGATGAAAAAGAAAGCCTATCTCTTTACCGTCCGGAGACCATCTGAGAGCTGAAATCTCTCCGCGGGGGAGTTTGGTCAGTGAGCGGGCTTCACCACCCTCCATGGGGAGCAGCCATATCTGGCTGGAATCTTCCCGCTTCTTCATTGAGCTATCAGCTGCAGGTCTTTTGGATATGAAAGCAATGACCCTGCCGTCTGGCGACCATCGGGGACAGCTGTCATTCTTCTTCCCATGCGTCAGCTTTCGAGGACGTCCTCCCTTTGCCGGCACCTGCCAAAGGTTAGTGTAGTATTTCTTATCACCCTTATGCATTGTCTCTACTACAAAGACTACTTGCGAACCGTCCGGAGAAATCTGCGGATCGCTTACCAACTTCAGCCGGTAAAGATCAGAAATCTGAATACGTTGTTTTATCGCCATACTACTACCTCACTTAATGGGTATAACCAATGAAATGCCAAAACCATGACCTGGCCAATAAAGTGCCGTTGCCTGAGCTGCCTCGTTTTTCTCTCTAAGATGCTCCACGGCGAACCCCCGCCCAATTACCGTACCCAAAGCAGCGCCGGCAATGACATCGGTCAGCCAGTGCTTATCACCATGAATCCTTTGAGCTGCTACTGCAGCGGCAATCAGGTATGCAGATAAACCAACTCTATGGCCGTAAAGCTCATCCAAAGAAGCAGCTAAAGCAAAGCTGGCAGACGTATGCCCTGATGGAAACGATTCGTGATCACTCGCATCCGGCCGCTCCCGCCCCACAGTCCACTTCAGCAGATAGGTGAATGCCGCGGTTGTCCCCAGAGATGTAGTAAGATACCTCATGTCCCGCACCATCTGACTCTTCCCTCCCTCGCAGTAGGATAGTACTCCGACACCAACAAGTGCAGCTCCGTAAGCCCAGCCGTTGCCATACTTATCGAGCGCATGAGAAAGCTGACCTGACATGAACCCATCTGGTTGTACCGCATCTCGAAGCGAGACATCCTGCTCACGCAGTATGAATCCGCCCACCAGGGCTGAGCCGAGGATAATCTGGTTTGTTCTATCAAAAACCGTCTGCTTGAGACCGCCGGAGAAATAGTCCAAATAGGTCTCAGAATCATCCGCTATCAATGATGAGAAAACTGTAGAAACTGCGAGAATGATGGTAAAAACGGTCCGCATCACTTCTCTGGAAGAAAGCAGAAATTACTTTTGATTAGTATGTAGGACTCCATGGACAGAGCTAATTTAACTGAGATGGTGGAGAGGTGGGAAGGTAATTTATGACAGAAGCACGTTGCGAGTGATTTCGTACTCGTGACAAACCCTAAGTTGCATCTTTCCCAACATAATTACCCTCTGCCTTTGGTTCTATAATTTCGACAAAACCTACTCCCAATTGCAGAGCAGTTTTCGATTAACGCCTCAGGTTTTACTCTGAAACGAATGATTTAGTTGTACAGAGGGATAAGCCAAGTACAAGATCAACCTTTCAAACGTTTGCTGTCTGACTATCCGCTGAAAAGATCCGAGATAGTTGAGAAAATCCCCTTCAGATGCAGAGAGAGAAATGTCATTGAGAATCGTGTGACCATCCCAATGGACACTGATCGACTCCAGAGCAAACAGGGAGGGGCTTTCCATGGGAGTGAAAATACTCCCGGGCGCCATGATCTGTCTACTGGCTTTTTATGGCCGCATAGCCCACCGAAAGGACCAGCATGAGTCCCAGGGTCACCACAATGGAGGCACCGGTAGGGATATCCAGCGCTACTGAGGCCCAAAGACCGATAATGCTGCCGATAACACTGAAGATACCGGCGAAGATGATACTGGCTCGGAAACTACGGGTAAACATTATCGCCACCACGGCGGGGATGATTAGAAATGAAAAGACGAGAAAGACCCCCGCCACCTTAACTGACAGAGTGACCACAACCCCAAAGGTTACGTAAAAAAGGAAATTCCATAATTTCTCTTCACTGTCCAGACGATGTTTTTCCCCATAGGCTTGGGAAAGAGAGGTGAATTTGGACCTGAATATCCAGTGGAAGATACCGATGACTAAGTAAGGCAGGAGGATCTTGCCAACATCCCCCGGAGTGACGAAAAGGATGGACCCAACCAGCAGACTGTCGATATGTTCCGCCCCTTCCGCCAGTTTGCTCAGTATGAGGATCATCAATGCCGCTGATACCACGTAGGTGATCCCGATGATCGCTTCTTGGGGAACCTTCCGTTCCCCTGTTTTTAAGAAGGCGAATAGAGCCGCTCCCAGGAGCGTGAATCCCAGAGCCATGAGGTAAATGGGAATTTCATCCGGGTGCAGACCTATCAGGAATCCCACCGTAGTTCCAAGAGCTGCTATCTGAGCCATGGCCAGGTCCACAAAAATAACACCCCGGGTAACGACATGCAGTCCCAGATAACCGTGCAATACACCGATGACTACTGTGGCCAAGAAGGGCCAGAATAGAATGTCAAGCATGGGTCAGCCTTTCAATGATTCAACGGTCAGGGCCGCTGTTATCTTTTTTACCACAGTGTCCATCAGGGACAGGTAATCCTCCGTTCCCGGATCCCCTCCCACGGAATACCCTATCTTCAAGACTTGGAGGCCTGTTTTTTGGGACACCAGCCGAGGAGCTTTTTCGCTGTAAAAGGGTTCCATGATGATCAGAGGAATATTCTGTTCCTGTACCAAATTGATGAGTTTCAAAATGTGTTTGGGTGAGGGTGGAACCCCCGGTTTCGGTTCCATCTGCGCCACAGCCAGCATTCCAAACCTCTTCAGAAAATATGTCCAGCTTTTATGGTAGGTCACAACCTGGACACCTCGAACCTTCAGCATCATTAAGGCCCAGCCTCCCAGGATATCCACGGAACCGAAGCGATTCCGGAGTTCTTTATCAAGGACACCTTCGCCGTGGAGGACCCACAGGGTTTCGGCTGGGATCGCTTCCAGAAGTGGGGACCCAAACATGGACGTATCCACCGCTGCCACAAAGGTCTGCAGCCGATCCTGATAATAGGTATGGTGCTCCGGATCAATTTCCCCTAAGCGCTCAGCGATGGACTGCGCCATTATTCGACCGTTATACGGATCCAGCCAGTAGTGAGGATTCCCCTCCGTATGAACATCTCCCAGGGATCGATCCACCGGTCCTGTGGGAACTTCCAATCGTTTAATACCCGCTGAAGCATCCAGGAATCCCCTGGTTCCCCTCTGGATCTTTCCGTTCCGGGAACCCTGGAGAACCAGTGGTTCCCAACCAATCTCCAGCTGCAGACCGATGCGGATGAACAGGTCCGCCTTTCGGAGTTTGATCATGTAACTGGGTTTAGCCTCGATGAAATGGGGATCCTGTTTGCCGGTACTGATGCTGGTCACGCTCACAAATTCGCCACCCACCGCTTCAGTGATGGCTTTGAGGTCCGTTGTGGTGGTGACCACCTGAAGTTGTTTGGTCAGTGTCACTATGGGTATCAATCCAAGAATGACCCACACCCAACTATTCGATGATCGTGTCAATTTCATTCCTCCCTTTTAAAATATGTGCCCGCCATGCTGGCCGATAAGAAATTCAAACTGCAGCCATAGGGAATGATCCTTCTGAGGTTCTCCGCCATCCTCCCATTGCTCCAGATTGTAATTCAGGCGTAGTTTAGAAAACTCAGAGGGATACCAGGTCAGATTCACGGATTTACGATCCCGATCCCCGCGAGAAAGATCTTCAACCTGTCCCCTTTCACTCCAGACCGCTTCCGTTTTAGCGCCCAGCACCCAGCCTCGTTTGAATCCCCAGAGGATCTGTCCATAATACCCCTGGTCCTCCAGTCTCTCCAGCGGTTGACCCTCCATTTCAGATGTTCCGGCCTCATAATTGCGGGTCATGATCTCGCTCTGTAAGGATACAAACGGAAATCCCTTTTCGTTCACCAGCGGTTTCCACTTGGTATAGATATCCAATCCCAAAATGGCGGTTTGATTGTCTGGTCCCGTTCGATTGGGTCCCTGGAGTCCAGATACACCCATATTGGCTGTAATCGATTCCGAAAGTGCCAGAGTATTCATCCAGCGCCCTGACCAAAGGAGATCCTTGGGACGGCGCACCGGCCGTTCAACAAAAGAATAACTTTCAAAATGATCTTCTTCCTCGGAGGACAGAAAACTGACCATGGTCTCACCGTTGGCATTCTGAATCCCTCCCAGGAATTCTGAATACCACGGCAGAGGGGTCAGCCAGGATAGTCTCGCTCCGGGTCCCCGAAGTCCATCACCTCCCAACAGACGGGTGTTCACAATCGGCTGATCAACAAAAGACCAGCTATGGGGATGCTGGGGGTTCAGGCGTCCGAACTCGGTGAAAAATGTTCCGGCTTTCACCTGAAGTCCGTATGGCATACTCTGGGTGAGCAGGAAGGCTTCCTCCACTTCCAAGATGGATTCACCTTCCGGATCGATCTGAAAAATCAGGTGGGTCTCAGCGTAGAAACGGGGGTCCACCGCTCCTGTGAGCGATAATTCAAGGTTCTGAACGGTGAAACCTCGTTTTTTAGGGTCATGGGCACCGCCCTGTAGCAGGTTCAGATCTATTTCTTCCAGGGTAGATGCCCCGGCGACAAATAATCCCCCGAATGAGATGTTCACATACTGGGCTTTCTGCCCCAAAAGTGTTGTATGTAGTACGATTAGAATGGCTAATGCCTTCCACATGAAAGTCTCCTGATATCAGTAGGTTTGAGTTAGGTAGAAAAGATCAGGAGGCGAAAGGTGGAACCCGGGGATCCCCAGGGCAGATCACATACACCCTAGGGATGATGCTGGATTCTATCGGCAGCGTTTGGAGGTCTAGAGAGAGGAGAATATTGGGAAAACTGCTCTCCTGAATGCCTATTGTACTAATACGGGCCGTGGCCCAGTGGCAGACAACCGGTGCTATATGATGGGACCTGTCACAACAGTCCGTATTGCAGAACCCAATCTGCGAGGAGTCCGTATTACCATGGGATTCTCCCACGTGGCCAGGAGCCGCAATAGTGAATAACCCCAGCCAGAAGATCATCCCTGCAGATATGAGTTTTGAAGGATTTCCGGTTGTCATCTCGTTAAATATACTGGACAGGGTATATTAAAACCAACGTTTCGTCAATCAACGGTAGATTAACTTTGAACGAGAAGTTCTTTGGTAGAACGATTGAGAATCTTACAGATGTCCTTTCTGATATTGTCGTCATCCTCAATCCACACGCATAAACGCTATTATATCGACCATCATAGCTTTGATTAATAGTAAAAATAAACTACATTAATTATTAGTGATTGAGTCAGTCAAATGAAATTCAATATTATTCTTGAGCCAAGCGATGAGGGAGGCTATACAGCCACGGTTCCTGCCCTTCCCGGATGTATTTCCGAGGGAGATTCAAGAGAAGAAGCTCTTAGAAATATTCGGGAAGCTATAGAGCTATACTTAGAGTCTTTCGAGGAACCGGAATTCTCCTCTGAAGCAGAAGCTGTTGAGTTAACTTTGTGACCAAAGTTCCCAGCCTTGGTTATAAAAAAGTCATCAATGCATTAAAACGAGATGGTTGGGGAGTTGTCAGGCAAAAGGGAGTCATATACGATTAGAGAAAGAGACTCCTGCTAAACACTATAAACTTTCCATCCCCGCACATCAACCGATAAAAAGATCCACTCTATCTCACATATTAAAACAGGCAGATTTGTCTGTAGAAGAATTTAAGAATCTGTTATAGATAAACGGGTTAACTTAGAACCAACAACTCTTTCGTAGAACGGTTGAGGACCTCACACCCATCCTTCCTGATGATCACATCATCCTCAATCCTCACACCACCCCATTCCGGGATGTAGATCCCCGGCTCGATGGTTACTACATAGTTCTCCAATAATGTATCATCGCTGATCTGGGAAACGCGAGGCATGGTGTGCACCTCCAGTCCGATTCCGTGGCCCGTTCCGTGGACGTAGTATTCGTCGAAGCCCTTATCTGAAACATAATTTCGAGTAACATCATCCAGTTCCCGGCAGGTCATACCAGCACGGGCGGCATCGCATCCTCGCTTTTGAGCCTCTTGCACCACAGCATATACTTCCCGGTGACGATCAGTGACTGAGCCGATAGCTACGGTACGCGTCATATCGGCATGATACCCTTGATATTGAGCACCAAAATCCATGACTACAAAATCACCGTCTTTAAACTCTCTGTCCGAGGAGAGGGCATGGGGCAGAGCTGAATTAGGACCCGACGCCACGATGGGATTAAAGGAATCGCCATCAGCGCCCAGAATCTTGTAGGCAAAAGATATCTTTGCCGCCACTTCACGCTCCACAACTCCGGGCTTTAGCTCAGGAATGAGCTGGTCAAACACTTTATCGGTGATCTCCACAGCCGCACAGAGAGTGCGAAGCTCACTTTCATCCTTCACAGCTGCTATCTCCTCCACGAATCTGGTAGTAGCTTCCCATTTGGCATTCGGGAAAAGTTCGCGAAGCTTATCCATCTTACTAACGGTCAGAAAATCGGCTTCAAATCCCAGAGTGGCACCATTTGAAATAAGATTGTTGTCCCTGATAATCTTTAGGTGTGAGCCGGAGTCTATTATAATCTCCATCCCCTGTACCTGCTCCCTGGACTGAGTAAGGTAGCGGCCGTCGGAAATAAAGTAACTCTTGCCGTCCAGGATCAGACACGAAGCGGTGGAACCGGTAAAGCCTGAAAGGTACCGTACATTGGTGAGATTGGTTACCAGCATCCCGTCAAACGACTCTTTCGCCAGGCGTTCTTTCAGCTTCTCCACACGTTTCAGGATGAGCGACATTACTTATTTTCTCCCTCACTTTTCAGAAGAACCTGCATCTTCTCGCGTTCTTCCTTGATCCTCTCTTTATCACCATCTTTCTTCCGGGACATGACTGCCAGCACGTCCAGCGCTTCTGCATAAAGATGTTGACTCTTCAGCACAGCGACCAGCGTAAAGGTAGCAATCTCCGGACTGATCTTCAGCTCCGGGGCACTCTTCGAAACAGCTGAAGGTTTTGCCTTTGATTTCACCTGTTTCTTTTTTGGAACTGGTTTGGGGGTCTTTGCCTTAGCTTTGGTCTTTACCCCTTTCTTTAGTTTTGTTCTTATTTTTCTCTCTTCCTGTGCCTTAGTCTCTGTCTTTGTCTTATTCTTTTTCTTTGCCTTAGCCTTTGTCTGTGCCTTAGCTTTTGGTTTTGCCTTTTTCTTAGTTTTCGTCGGCTTTTTCTTCACAGCAGAAGCAAGCCACTCTTTTGCCTGCTCATTGCTCTCGTCCATTGCGTGTATCCGGGAGTACACTCTCTTAAGCGTGCTGTCCGCCCTTTTCAATCGCACCTGACATTCAGCTAAGAGCACATGCCCATTGTAGTGCCTCGGGTCAAGTGAGATGACTTTTTTCAACGGCTGCTCAGCATTCTTGAATTTCTCTTCCGCCATAAAAATGCGGGCTTCAATAAACAATCCTGGTACAAATTCCGGGTGAAAGGACAAACCTTCGGAACAGGCCTTATGTGCTTTTTCGAAATCATTGCTTAAAAGAAACTGTTCTGCCAGCATGGGAAAGAGAGCCGATTCCGGCTTATCCGCAACATAGTTTTCAAGCATCTGTCTATCCATTGCCTCCACGGTTACAGCGGGATATTCCCGTGTTTCTTTTTCGGATTTGTGTCCACTTTATTCTCTAACATTTTCATCGCCTCGATGAGTTTGCGGCGAGTTGTCCTCGGCTCGATGATATCGTCTATGTAGCCTCTCTCGGCAGCAATGTAGGGGCTGGCAAATTTCTCTCGGTAATCTTCTACCAGTTTTTCTTCCACAGCTTCCGGATCATCTGCTTCGGCGATTTCCTTCTTGAAGATAATTTCCACTGCTCCTTTCGGTCCCATGACCGCAATCTCAGCCGACGGCCACGCGAAGTTTAAATCACCCCGGATGTGTTTGGAATTCATAACGTCGTAAGCTCCGCCGTACGCCTTCCGGGTGATGACCGTTACTTTCGGCACCGTCGCCTCTGCCAGAGCATAAAGCAGTTTTGCTCCATGCCTAATAATGCCGCCCCACTCCTGCTGAGTTCCCGGGAGAAAACCGGGAACATCCACAAAGACCGATAGAGGAATATTAAAGGCATCACAAAAACGGACAAACCGGCCGCCTTTCACAGAAGAGTCAATATCGAGAACGCCCGCTAAATGCGCCGGCTGGTTGGCCACTACTCCCACGCTTTGACCATCCAAACGGATAAATCCCACGACAATATTCTGCGCAAAATTAGAGTGAACCTCCAAGAATTCGCCACTGTCCGCCACTCGCAGAATGACATCCTTCATGTCGTATGGTTTGTTGGGACTCTCAGGCACAAGACTGTCCAGCTCTTCATCTTCACGATCAACAGGATCGTCACACTCCATAATCGGTGGATCGTCCAGATTGTTCTGCGGCAGATAGCTTAGAAGCTTCTTCGTTTCTTCGATAGCCTCAGCTTCATTTTCACAGGCGAAGTGAGTCACTCCACTCTTGGAAGCGTGAGCTGATGCTCCACCCAGCTCCTCGAATGAGACCTTTTCGTGAGTCACAGTCTTCACAACGCTTGGCCCTGTCACAAACATGTAGCTGGTCCCCTTTACCATTAGGGTAAAGTCGGTGATAGCCGGGGAATAGACAGCGCCGCCGGCGCAAGGTCCTAGCACTAATGAAATCTGCGGGATGACTCCTGAAGCAAGTGTATTCCTCAGGAAAATATCTGCGTAACCTCCAAGGGAAGCGACTCCCTCCTGGATCCGCGCTCCGCCTGAATCGTTGAGTCCGATTACCGGTGCGCCGATGCGCATGGCGTGATCCATGACCTTGCAGATTTTCCTTGAGTTGGCTTCAGATAGAGCACCGCCCAGCACGGTAAAGTCCTGAGCAAAGACGAAGACCTGACGGCCGTTAATCGTACCGCTGCCTGTTACCACACCGTCCCCGGGATAGCGCTTCCTATCCATATCGAAATCGGTAACCTGATGCTTCACAAACATACCAAACTCCCTGAGGGAACCTTTATCCAGCAAAAGATCCAGCCGCTCCCGGGCCGTAAGTTTACCTTTGGTATGTTGAGCTTCAATGCGTTCCTCTCCGCCACCTTTTTTTGCTTCCTCGCGAAGCAATTGCAGCTCTTTGGAGCGATCTGTCATGAACTCCACCTGTTCTCTTTCACCCACTCCTTGATGTAGTCTACTGTCTCCTTGATAGGCGTTCCGGGGCCGAACAGTTTTCCCACACCCAGAGATGCCAGAGCTTCCATATCTTTCTCCGGAATAATGCCCCCACCCGTGAGGAGGACATTCTCCAGCCCCAGTTCATTCATCAACTCCATAACCTGCGGGAAGATAGTCATGTGAGCTCCAGAGAGAATACTCAGAGCGATGACGTCAACGTCCTCTTGAACGGCAGCACTGACGATCATCCCGGGTGTCTGTCGAAGGCCCAGATAGATGACTTCCATACCTGCATCCCGGTAGGCTCTCGCCAGCACCTTGATTCCACGGTCGTGGCCGTCCAGTCCGGGCTTGGCCATGAGGATTCTGATTTTCCGTTCCATTTTCAGCTCCATAAAGTCTATTCTTAAGTTACTGATGGTGTATCACAAAGACAAAGAAGCACAATAAAACCGTAGCAGCGATTCGAATCGGCCATACCTTATCTGTCTTTGGGTCCAAGAGGTTAATGAATTGGTTAACGCCTCGGATTGTGCAATTTCGCACTGTTTGAGGGGAAAGGGAAGGGAAAACAGTCCTCAGGAAACAGTCCTCTCATTGCCATTTCCCCCATCTCGTTATATATTCAACCCATGCATTGTCTGACTGTTCTCTTTTCTTCTCTTGGTACACTTTCGCTTTCTTAAGAGTAAAGGTAAAAGGAGATTTCATGCTACTTGCCTACAGAGATGGATACATAGTAATCGCCAGTCCGATGGCTACAGTGGTAAACAAAGATCGTGTAATCGTCAAGATGAAAGAATCCGAGGAAGTTCTAATCAAAGAGATTAGATTCCGAGGGGACACCGTAGAACTTATAAGCTGCAACGGAGAGCATACTCCTCCTATAAAAAAGTGAAGAAAGACGATATCCAGTGGTTTTATAAGATAGTGCATCATAAGGAGAGGTGATCTCGAATTAAGAGAAATTTGAGAAGATTAATGAAGAAGGAACAATAGTAGGTGTTTTCTAAGTCCATTCTATTGATTCCTTGATAAAATCGAAGCATGCCTTATACATACATTGAGATAAACCCCGAAGTCCTCATTTGGGCAAAGAAAAGGGCACATCTTTCAGAAGAAGAGCTCGCCCGAAAAGTAGCTGTAAAAGTTGAGCGATACCTCCAATGGGAAGCGGGAGAAAGCAAACCAACATTACGTCAACTCCGCAAGCTCGCACTTTCCCTAAAGCGCCCTATTCAATTATTTTTCCTGTCTGATATTCCTGATGAGCCAGAAGTCCTTACTGAAATGCGACGACTACCGGGTGTTCCAATTGGTCAGGAATCTCCAGAATTAACACTCCAAGTACAACTAATACAAGAAAGGCGAGAGATAGCAATCAATCTTTATGATGACCTGAATGAAGAACCTCCGGAGATTGGACTTAAAATTAAAAGTGATCAGAACATAAAGACTGTTTCTGAGTCATTACGCAAGATTATAGGGGTTTCAATTGATGACCAAGTTGCATGGAGTGATCCTTACCAAGCAATTCGAGAATGGAGATCAGCGCTGGAAAGCATCGGTATTTTACTTTTCCATGTTCCAGGTGTTTTACTCGATGAAATGAGGGGATTTTCTCTTTCATTGCAACCGTTACCTATAATTGGTATTAACTCAAGAGATTACCCCCGAGCAAGAATATTTACAATCTTCCATGAGCTTATTCACATACTCATGGGTGAAAAGATCCTTCACGCTTATCATCCTGAATGGTTTCAAATAGATCCAAGCATAATGGTAGAAAGGTTTTGCAATAGTGTCGCTGCTGCATTCCTAATTCCGAATAATGATATCACACCTTTTGTGAAAGCAATAGGTAAAAGGAACGATGACGTCTGGGAAGACTACGAAATTAAAAGATTATCAGATCGTTACAAAGTTAGCAAAGCCGTCATTATAAGACGTCTAAACGAACTTGGATTGATTTCAGAAGATTCTTATAAAGTTCTCGTCTCAACGTACGATTCCTTTGTGCCCAAGATTAGCAAAAGGAAGGGCGGGGATCCCTTTGCAAACAAGATACTTCATATGGGCACCCTGATACCTCAACTTGCTTTTAGGAGTTATTATTCTAACAAACTAACTGCAAGTGACCTCTCATCTCTTTTCGGATTCAAGGTAAAGAATCTTGGCAGGCTCGAGGAAAGAATTTTCGGTATTAGCTACGGGTTTGGTTCGATCTAAATGCTCTATAGTTTTGACACTTCCGCTCTCATCGATGCTTGGACGAAATGGTATAGACCAAAAAGTCATCCTTCATTCTGGGAAAAAGTCGAGTCACTAAGTATAAATGCAGAATTAGCAGTTTCAGATGCTGTTCTAATTGAACTGTCAGAAAAAGATGATGACATCCACAAATGGATTAATGAACGAAAACATACTATGTGTATAGATTCGAATGATGACATTCAATTTATAGTAAGGGAAATATCCAATAAATATCCCAATCTCAGAAAGTCAGGTATCCCTAGTGTCCTGTCAACTTTCAAGTGTCGGATATAGCCGGGATAGCTTTATCCGGG
>CAZHRR010000018.1:0-24967 GCA_964534955.1 uncultured bacterium | reverse complement strand
GCCAAAGAAAATGGCGAAAGAATGTTACTAAAGTTACTTTTCTCAGATAAATCCCAATATTATTTCAAAGTATTTGAGTTTCAAAATGCTTGGATTTATTTCTCAAAACTTCTTTGTTACATCATTGAAAATAACCTCACTTTTCAAGTGAATACGTAAATCGATCTAATTTCAAGAGTTACAGTCTCTTGTGTTGTTACTTCCAATATCTGAATTAGGGAAGGGGGGTTTTTATGTAGGTTTAGTGCTGGTATCAGAAAAGCAAGATGTTGGATGTCCCACCAATGTTACGTTCCATATGGATAACCCCGGATGTTTCAGTCAACTTTGATAGATATACAATCGAAGGGTATCTCTCAGAAAAATTCTGTTGTTGCTGAGAGAACTTCGGCGTAGCCGAGGCAAATATCATCCACAGCTCGTTGTACAGTTTGAGCTTCTTTCTCCAGATGATATTTGCTATCGCCGGCCATTGCAATAGTCAGTTCCGCCCGCTGCCATTTATCATTACCGCCTGTCTCAGCCACTGAGACATTATAGCGGCTGCGGAGACGCCCTTTGATGCGGTTCACGACACGGCGTTTGTCTTTAAGTAATTGCGCCGTAGGGATGAAGATGTCTATGGTAAGAGCAGCGATCATTTCACTCATTTCCGGGCATGAGCAATTTTGCCTAGAAAAAGAGGAGAGAGTCAAGTACTAAGCGCAAACGACTTTTTTGTTATACCTGTATTCAGCCAGTAACTCGTACCGGAGGTCTTGTCATGAGCATGATGACCGATCCAATCAGGCAAGCTGTTCCAGCGATGATAAATGGGGTCATCCAGACTGATGGTTCGCCGGAACCTTGGGCGCTGTCCTTGAAGAAGCCGGCGATAAACGGTCCGGCTATTCCTGCCACACCATATGCTGTGAACACCCAGCCGTAGTTCTTACCTACTGCCCGGTTTCCGAAAAGATCAGCCGTGGCTGCCGGGAAGAGAGCAAAGTTGCCGCCGAAGTTGAATCCGATGAGAGATGCGGCAATGATCATTCCCAGCGACTGACCCATGGTAATGAACACGTGGTAGGTCATTAGCATGATAATACCCTGGAATGTAGTCATGGCGATGATGGCGTTTTTCCGCCCAATCCTGTCTGAGATGGATCCCCAGGCGATTCTGCCGAGACCGTTGAAGATGGCGTACCACGCCATGGCAGTTCCGGCGATGAGTCCTGCATCGGTGACTTGGTGATACTCCAGTGCATCTATGCCGAAGAGCTTGATGCAGTAGATGACCATTAATCCTGCCAGGGCGGAAAAAATAAAGGTAGTCCAGAGCATGTAGAACTGGGGTGTCCGCAGCATGTGATCAGATTCCATGTCATTGTCTCCACTGTTGGAGGCCGGGGACGATTCCGGAAGTGTCCATCCTGCAGGAGCATATCCTTCAGGCGGATTGATCATGACAATGCTTCCCAGCAGGACCAGGGCTGTAAAAGCGATTCCGTAGATAACGAATACACTCTGGACTCCGGGAAGACCGAAGACATTTGTGGTGTTGAGGAATCCGCCTAACCAGGAGTCTGCCAGCTTCACCCAGATGGTAGCGCCGAAGCCAAAGCCGGCGACCGCCAACCCGGTGATCATACCCTTCTTATCCGGGAACCACTTGACGCCCACAGCGATGGGGACCACGTAGGCGAGTCCGATTCCCGCTCCGCCTAAGATACCGATGAGCAGGAACTGCAGCGGAAAGGAACTTCCCAGGATACCACCAAGAATGTAACCCAATCCCAGAAGCAACCCTCCACTGACAGCTACTTTCCGGGGGCCGACCTTCGTCTGCCACTTACCGGCCAGGACCATCACGATAGCGAACGTTGCCAGTCCAGCGGAGAATACCCAGGCTGCCTGTTGAGCAGAAAACTTGTAGATGCCTTCAGGGTCTGTAAGTTGCTTAGTGAACACACTCCAGGCATAAATGGCGCCCAGAGCGAGCTGAATCAAGATGGCGCCTGCCACCACTAACCAGCGGTTCATAGGTTTGTTTTCAGCTTTCATTGTTTCCTCCAATCATAATGTGATTATCAAAGCTGTATCATGTTGGCGTCGGTGACTAAAAGAAGAGGTAAAGAGCCACAAGCCCACGGATGTTGGTTAAAGATTTGTCCTTCACCTGCGTTTGAGGCATAAGTGTTGAATCGTAATCACTTGCATATAAGACCGAGGTTGCTTCAAGTTCAAAAGCTAGGCGGAGCTTACCGGTGCTGTAAGTAATGCGTTGACTTACACGACTTGCCCAAGCAATTTCCGGTGAGCGGGCGGACAGTGCATAGATGTTGTCTTCCTCGAGATTGTAATCCATTCCAAGATTGGTGGTATATCCCGCAAAAATGCCGAAGTTGATACTAGAATTAGTTGTAGTTAGATCCGCCCACACACTGCCAATCTTCAATGGCTGGAAAGAAGTAATATTGCTGTCACTATCCATGATAGTGGCAAAACCGCCCAACATGATGTGATCGGCCATGTCACTGCCGTAGATAATTTTGGTTCTCAAGGTAAGTCGCGAAGATGAGATTTTTGTGTATGCCGTGAAAGTATGGGATGTAAGGCATTCACTTGTTACCTCCGGACGGATTGTACGGATGTGTCCACCGAGCCCAGCCAGAATCGTAGGATTAGTGAACTGGAGATGCAGATGAGTTCCCGGCAGCCCTGAGTCCTGCTGAAGTTTTCTGCCGTCAATCTCCTGGAAGGCGTCGCGCTGCATGGTAAAGACCGTGATGACCTTCAGTCCGGGCATTAAGGTGGATGTGAGTCTGATCTGCGGCATACGGGCGAAAGGCTGAAAAGGAGCGCCGGTATTAAAGCTCACTACTTGGGGGAAAACCGCCGCAGTGAAAAGGGGAGTCCAGTATTGACCTACCAAGAGTTGTTGTTTAGTCCATGAGAGCTTGATAAAGGCGTGCCTCAGACGTGACTGATTCTCAAAGCCGTTACCGGTGCCAAAGAAGTCGCCCTCCAGCAGGCCGCTGACCTTCGCTCCGAAAGCTTCTGGAGAGGTTAGTTTAACTCTGATACGTGATTGGAAATTGACAAAATTAATACGATTGATGTCAGCTCCTGGCGCTTCTTCAGAAGGGTAGAGAAGATAGTGTCCTTCCCGGGCTGAGACCACTCCCCTGGTGTCGTAGAAACCGTCAAACTTTAGAAATCCGCCAACCTGCAGGTTCGCATCAGCAGAGGCTGAAGCGCAGAAATAAAAAATTATCAGTAATGCGGAGAGATGTTTAGTCATAAAAATTCCTCAGATGAAGTTGATACAGGGAAACTGCAATAAATCATGGTTCGAGGTGTCAATATTGTTATTTGCGGCTTGGATCCTTTAAACGCCGCGAAATTTACGGCAGTGATAAATATAAATCAAGACAAACTACTCCGCTTTTATAGCATTATGGGAGAGAGAGGTACTTTATATACGACGCACTTTCAAATGCATCACATATATCTTTCTATTTAGTGTCTGTCCATAAAGTAAGTGTAGCTGATGTTGTAATCACTTACCCCAGCCTTTAGGCTGGGGGTTGTTACTACTAAACTAAATGGGCTTTAGCCCCAAACTAATCCACATGATTATTGGGCTAAAGCCCTGTTCTTGTAGCACTTTGACCCCCCACGCTAAAGCGTAGGGTAATTGCTTTCAGGTAGTTTTGGTATATTCTTCACCCGACTTAAAAACAACCTTGCTTTTGTTTCTCACTGGGAGAAACAGAGTTTATAGATAGACTCTATTTAGCCCATGCGGGAAGGGTAAAGATGTTGCTGTCGAAGATGGCGCTGCCCAGGAGGAATATGGCGGCAGTGATGAGCACTACACCGAGAACATTGAGATAGATTCCGGTTCGAGCCATGTCTGTAACTTTAATTCGAGATGTACCAAAGACGATGGCGTTGGGCGGAGTCGCCACGGGAAGCATGAATGCACAGGAACAGGAAAGTGTAGCAGGAATCATCAAAAAGAGCGGGTTGATCTGAATGGCAACCGCCAGGGCCCCAAGGATAGGGAGGAGCATCTCCGCTGTTGCGGTGTTGGATGTCAATTCCGTGAGAAAGGTAACGAAGAGGCAGATGACGGCTACGATCAGAATGGGATGGAAAGAACCGATCCCGGAAAGCTGATCACCCAGCCACGGCGACAGTCCTGACTCGGTGAATCCACTGGCAAGAGCAAAACCACCACCGAAGAGCAGCACGATGTTCCACGGAAGCCGGGATGCGGTCTGCCAGTTCATGATGCGGGAGCCGGATTCTTTTCGTGACGGTACAAGGAATAGAATTGTCGCCATGGCGATGGCTACTGTGCCGTCGTTTAGGAAAGCGGGATTGGGGAATATCCGCGACCAGCCGGGAATCACGAAACTGCCAACTGTGATATCTGCCCGGAAAAGCCAGAGGAAGATCAGCAGCAGAAAATCTCCAAGAACGACTTTTTCCTCGAACGAGATAGGCCCAAGTTCTTCATACTCCTTCCTGAAGAGAGTGCTGTCTAACTTGAACTCGGTGGTGCCCCGGCAAAAGACCCAGATCAGTATGAGCCAGAGAAGTACCAGGAAAACAATAGATAGAGGAAAGGCAAAAGAGAACCACGAGGCGAAGGAGATTTCCGGTGCTTTGGGAAATATGATGGCAAATATCCGGGTGAAAGAAAGATTAGGTGGTGTCCCCACAAGGGTCGCAATCCCACCGATGGAAGCGCTGTAGGCGAGGCCGAGAAAGAGCCCGATAGAGTACTTTCGCACCTGTTTTCTGCCGATGAGTTCCTCCATCCGGACCACAACCGCCAGGGCGATAGGAATCATCATCATTGTAGTGGCAGTGTTTGAAATCCACATGGATAGGAACCAGGTGGCGGTCATGAACCCTAACAGTATTCCTGCCGGGCGGACCCCGAAGATCATCATGATGCGGAGGGCGATACGCTTGTGGAGGTTCCACCGCTCCATAGCCAGAGCTACCAGGAATCCGCCTATAAAGAGGAAAATGATATGGTTGAAGTAAATAGGGGAGACGTCTTTGCCGCTCATGACACCGGTGGCGGGAAAAAGGATAATAGGCAGCAGGGCTGTTACGGCTAATGGTACCGCTTCGGTGATCCACCAAATGGCCATCCAGAGGGCAATCCCAGCCATAATAGAGACGTGACGGTTGCCCGGGTCAAGGTCAACAAAAAGGATAAAGATCAGGAACAGTAAGGGGCCGGAGAGGAGTGCAGCAGAACGGCGGTTGAAAGAGATCATAGGCCAGAAATCTTATAGCTTCTCTTGAAGTTACGTGGAAGCCGCTTTTATCGCCAGAGAGATTTTAGTGAACTTCAGCAAATCTGACTTCAGGATATGCCAATTTCCCACTGAAGAGTTCAGACTCAAGGCCACGGAGATTCATATCAAAAAATTCTACTGTGTAACGATTAACAATTTCTACTACACGTCGCCCTGGAATTTCCCCTGATTTGCCCACATACTTAAGGAATGGTGAAAAGAGCGGTATGTCGGTATAATCGAAATGGTGCGTCTCCTCCAAAGTTAGATGATATGCTGGGCTGCTGTTGTTTTCCAACAGAGATCGGATGCGGGCATCATTTCGACTGTCCGGCCAGATAGGCCGTCCCATGTAGAGTAGCGGCTGTTCCAGGCCTCTTTCAATCGTACTGTCAGCCATAGCCAGCGACCAGCTGTCCAGTGCCAGGCATGCCTTGATGCGGGCATCACGTCCTGACGCTTCAACGCTGGTAGCGCCGCCGAAAGAGTGCCCCAGTACACCGACTTTCTCAAGGTCAAGATGTCTGCTCAAAAGGCTCTGGGTGTTTCCTGACTCTACCTTTTCCATCTGGTCCAGGATGAAGCGGATGTCTTCCACTCTCGTGTTGAGCTGCCGGTGGCGAATGCGTACGGAATCTTTGTTGACAACTTTGGGACCAATATCTGAACGGTAATCGGCGCTGCTACCGTCCGGAAAGATGGTTACGTTGGCATCGTATGGATGATTCGGTGCCACTACTACGTAACCTCGGCTCACCAGTTCTTCAATGAGAGCAGTGTGGTAGAAGCGAATGCCGCTGAGTCCATGGGAGAGGATCAGCACCGGGAAAGGGCCGCCATTTGCAACAGGGGCATCAGCGTAGCTGTGAGTTTTTGTCAGGTGCTGATACGCTAAGGTAAACGAAGGGAAATTCCCTGCCGCTGCCAGGGCAGGACCGCGTATTTCAGGATAATCAAAATAGGGAACGGGATTGTCTCCTTCCTCCGGGGCCGCCGGGTACCATATCTGTACCATCAACTGCCGGGCATCCCTGAAGTTTTTTTCCGTGAACCACTCCTCCCGGCTGCGGTCTACCCAGTGATAGGTATGTGTGCCAATGCTGTGGGGACCGGTGGGGACAGGAAGTTCGATCACCGGCAGTATCAAGGAAGGAAGCGCAGCAATGACAAAGAAAAGTGTCAGGATAATTTTGAAGTATAACTTCACAGGAGGTTTTAAGCTCGTGAGGGCGAGAATCAGCAGAAAACCATATCCCGGGACCATCTGCCAACGGTACCCTTCCGCCAGCCATTGGATTCCTCCTGCTATAACTGTCAGGAGGATTGTCTTCCAGAAGTAACGTTGCCGCTCCGCTGAGGAGAAAAAAGCTCCCATGCTGAACAGGAGCAGAAGAAAGAAGATGATCTCCAGCGGTTGCATCAGTCCAGCGCTCCGCCAAAGTGCTCAGACAGTTCAAGGTCGCCAATACCAACTTTATCGGAGCCGTCCCAAACTATGAATAAATGGTTGAGGGCATTATCCAGATCACTGTCCGGGAGGTCATTCCTCTGCAGTAATCGCTGGATGTAAACAATGTTGTCATGTCGGGCTGGAGAGAGATTTAAGGTATCACTCAAGAGTCCTCCGGGCACGGACAAAGTCAAGAATACTATAGGGGAGGTAGAGGATGTAGAAGTGAACAATTCCCACGGCTATGAGCAGGAGCAGATAATTCCCATCCGGAAAGAAACGGGTCAGATTGTCTCCTTCCGGTGCTTGGCAGAGGTACATGTAGTTGGTGTCGAGTGCCCAATTAAACAGTCCGATTACGCCGGTTATGGCGAAAGTGATCAGGATAGATGTGTGCAGTGACTTAAACGTGGGCCGTAGGTCGGTAGTGACAATAAGAAAGAGAACCCCTAAAATGGTAAGACTGTGCCCAAAGAAAAATTCGATGAAGTAGTAGTTAGGGAAGTCGTATGCTATGTTGGGGGTAAGTATGGAGTGCATAGCGCCGATGGCCCAGAAATATGCAATGGGGAATGCCCAGCGGTTCTTGGTGATCAAAACGTAGGCCACGAGAAACACATTCAACCCACAGAGGTGCAGCGGCAGTTTGGTGTGGTAGTCCCATGTTCCGTCGAAAGCAAGGTATGCGTGCCGGACTATCTCATGCCCAAACAGTCCTATGATGAGCAGCCAGCGAACTATATTCCTCCCTTTCATGGAGGCTAACTTCCTCGCATAAACCAGCAGAGCAACCTGGATAACTACGATAGTAGATAATGTCCAGAGGTGCTGTGGTCCAAAGGTATCGAACATCTGTCAGTGAATGAGCTGCAAATTCCCCCCAGTAATTGCCGCCAATGTAGAAGTCAGCGGTGCTGAAATCAAGAGGAAATAGAAACTTATGTTTCCTCCGAAATATGAGGACTCAAGCGGAAGTAATTTTTCCATGTGATTGGTAGAGTGGTAACTGGTAAATCGGTAGATGAGTGGTAGAGTAGTAGAGTACCGATTATCAATTCACAGGACATTGTACATAGCCAACTTCAAGTAAGCTTTCTTGTAGTTTTTTCCCATATACCACCCCTTCCCAGGGCCCTTGATGGAGACAAAGGCGGTTTTCCAACCAGCCTTGACTTCGGCGACCTGATTAGGTTGCGCTTAGCACACTGATTCTGCTAAAAACTTAGGCGGATTTGATAAGACTGGACCACCCCTGCACCCCTCCTTGCCAAGCCTGCCCGACGGTCAGGCGGGGAGGGGAAAAAGGGGAGGTCTTCCAATAAAAAATTTCCGTATTACAAAGTTTTGAACAACATTGTTTATCAAAACCTCATTTCTCCATTTTCTTCCGGTATTTAGCAACCTTCAAGGTTTACAGAACCTTGAAGGTTCCCTTGGCAGTACTTGTAATACACAATCTGCCTTTAGACCCATTGGAGTGTGGAGATTCTCTGGATATTCAATCATCTTCACAGAGTCCTTTGGACAATTATCCATCATTCCATTACTCCATTGCTCCAATACTCCAGCTTATTAATCAGGTATTCCGCCAGTAACAGCTCCCGTCATTTCGAGGATCAAAGCTGTATTCTCCTTAAAACAATGGTGCTGTGTGCGGATGGTCGTAGCAAAATGGTAGAGTGCAAACAAGAACAGGACGCCGTGTATCCATGCTGGGATGATGTCTGTATCCACACCGCCGCCGATGATGAACACTGTCATGACCAAGAATACGTTGGCAAGAGTGGGAAGATAGAGCTTTCGTTTAATGGCGACAGATTTCTTATGAAACTCTGGACTACCGCCTTTTTCCCGGATGAATTCCTTGATACTTACACCCGTTCCAACGAAGAAGAACATAACAAGGACTTCAGTGAAGAGATAGATAATTGCTGTGAAAAACCCAAATGTGGCGTGATTGGCGCTGAAGACGTGGAATTCAAAGTAGCCTTGAATTCCTGTCAACAGAAAGGCGATGAAAGAGGTACCGGTCAGCAGATATATCAGGATCATGAAGATGTACACAACTTTACCTCAAACGTTAAACTTGAATTGCATTACATCACCATCCTGAACAACATAATCCCTCCCTTCTGATCGAATTTTACCCACCTCCCGAAGTTTAGACTCCGAACCCATTTGAATAATATCTTCGTAGTGATATACGTCCGCACGGATGAACCCCCTTTCGAAATCTGAATGAATCTGCCCGGCAGCTTGCGGAGCGGTTGCCCCTTTTTCTGCTGTCCACGCCTGTACATGGTTTGATTCTGTGGAGAAGAACGTGATGAGATTCAACAGACGATACGAAGACTGAATCAGCATTTCCAGTCCTGCCTGCTCTAATTCCCACTCTTCCATAAAGAACTGCCGCTCTTCCTCATCTTCCAGGAAAGCCAATTCGTGTTCCAGTGCAGCGCTTAGTATTATGACTTCCTGATTGTTCTCTTCGCCCCAGCGAATTAGGGCATCGGCCGCCGCCCGGGGATGGTGGGAAGTTGCCTCCTCTTCATTTTCATTTCCCACATAGAGTACCGGCTTGGCGGTGATGAGAAATAAATCCCCGAGTAATGTCTCACCCTGCTCATCGAATACCAGTTCCCGGGCTGGTTTACCGCTATCGAGATGAGAAGCAACAGCATTTAGAATTTTCTGCTCTTTTCCAGCTTCACGGTCGCCGGACTTGACCTTTTTACTTACCTTTTCCAGACGGCTTGTGACAGTCTCCAAGTCCTTCAGGATGATCTCGGTCTCCACGATTTCGATGTCGCGGACAGGATCCAACTCCGGAGTAATGTGGGTTACCTGTTCACTCGTAAAGCAGCGGACCAGATGAATAATGGCATCCACCTCCCTAATCTGCGACAGAAATTGATTCCCCAGTCCTTCACCGTGGTGGGAGCCTCTGATGAGTCCGGCGATGTCAACTATCCTGAGAGTGGTAGGAATTATTTTCTCCGGCTGGAGTATTTCCGTCAGCTTGCTGAGGCGGTTGTCAGGGACCGGTACAACACCCACGTTGGGTTCGATGGTAGTAAAAGGATAGGCGTCAGCAGGAACCTGCCGCTGAACGAGAGCGGAGAAGAGTGTTGATTTCCCCACGTTCGGCAGTCCGACAATTCCGCATTGGAGGGCCATCTGCTGAGTGGATTAGAACGGTTCGGGTTCGCCTACCGGAGGTGGGTATTCAAGGCCTGTAAAGAGACCTACCCGTAGGTTTTTGGCGATGTAGATGGTTTTATTCTCCACTTCCAAAGTGGCATTAGCCAGCACCATGTTTATGGGTTTATTGATCACACGGCGTATGTCAAGCTTGAAGATAATTTTATCATGATGAGGCCGGATTTGTCCTTTAAACTTAACCTCTCCGCACCCCAGAGCTCTCCCTTTTCCTTCACCGCCAAGCCATGTGAGGAAGTAGCCGGTCAGCTGCCAAAGTGCATCCAGTCCAAGACAACCAGGCATCACGGGGTCATCCTTGAAGTGACAATCGAAGAACCAAAGTCCCGGCGTGATGTCCATCTCGGCTATTATAGAACCTCTATTGAAGGCACCATCATCTTCTGAAATATGCAGGATGCGATCCACCATAAGCATAGGAGGTAGCGGCAGTTTTCCGTTTCCTGCCCCGTCGAATCCCTCTTCTGCAACAGTAAGAAGTTCTTCTTTTGAATAACTTGATTTTCTCTCCACTATGGGCTCCTTTAATATGATTTGTGCGAATTCTATGTTTAGACGAAAAGGAAGTTAATGCTGAGCTCCATTGTTTCCATGTAGGAAGTGGAATCTTTTGTTACATGAAATGAAATGTGTTTCATACCATCAAAACTTCGATTTAGTCTGTAGTTAGCTGGATGTGTGATAGCCTGTTTTGAGGAATTTTGCCGGAACCGAATTAATAGTCAAAGTAAAGTGTGTATATAATAGAATCATTTCAGTTTTCAGCACCCAATAATATCCCTGTGAAAATGAATCATCTGTGAATGATTGTTGAGTATAAATGTAGCATTTGCATCTATTCTCAATGTGGCATCATTTATCCAAAGTTCGGCAAGGTGTGCCTTCCGGTTGTTGTTTTGTGCACAGTCCAGAAGCAGAATGGATACGTAGATGTCAATGGTCATATCCACAAGGCGTCTCGAGACAAAACTTGTAAAGGTAGAGTCTTTTTTCTCTTGTACAAAATTGATGGCACGATAATATTTTGGAATAAAGGAATTTGTCAGCTTTGCCAGCTCACTTAATTGGTCAGGGAATTGTTTGTTGGTGAATGCATCAAAGAATTGATTTAGAATTCCAGTAAGTATTCCACCTATGGCGCCAATAATTTGAAGTTGAGATGTCCCCTCGTAAATATTAGTGATTCGGGCATCCCGATAGTAGCGTTCCATGTTATAATCCTTCATGTAACCGCTACCTCCCATTACCTGAAGTCCATCGTAGGTTACTTTGTTGCACATTTCGGATGTATAATATTTAGTCATGGGTGTCAGAATGTTTGCCACCCGCTCGTAGTGTTTAGCCTGTTTCTTGTAGTCGAGATCAATTGCGTTTCCATTTTTTTTTGCTTTTTCAATTTGTTGTGCTGGAATTTTATACAGATCTACAATTTTAGCTGTTTCGTAGAGCAGTAATCGTCCGGCTTCAATGGTCATTTTCATATTTGTAAGCATCTCATAGACAGCCGGAAATTCCACGATCGGTTTACCGAATTGGATGCGGGATTCAGCATAGTTCCGGGCTGTTTGATAAGCAGCTTCAGCGATGCCAACTGCTTGAGCGGAAACACCAAGTCTGGCACCATTCATGAGAGACATCACGTATTTTATTAGTCCTCTTTTTCGTTGACCGATGAGATATGCAGGAGAGTTGTTAAATACAATTTCGCAAGTGGGGGACCCATGGATTCCCAGTTTGTTTTCAATTCTTCGGATATAGATGGTATTATTTTTTGAGCAGACAAAAAGAGAAAGTCCTCGAGCATCTGTTGTTCCCTCTTCAGAACGAGCAAGTACAAGCAGGATGTCCCCATTACCATTTGTGATAAACCGCTTAACACCGTTCAATCGCCAGACACCATTATTGGTATTATCAGAAGGGGGTGTAGCGTGGAGTCTTACAGATTGTAGATCCGAACCTGAATCGGGTTCTGTAAGAATCATGGCGCCTGTAGCTTCACCGCTGGCAAGTGCTGGAATGTAGGTTTTTTTCTGCTCCTCCGATCCAAATTCGTTGATGGTTTCGGCAATATCCTGAAGTCCCACTAGATTCATCAAAGAGGCATCTGCTCTTGAGACCATTTCAAGAACAGCTGCTTTTATTGCCTGGGGTATATTGAGCCCACCAAAACGTCTTGGAAGGGAGATTCCAAGAAGTTGGGCGCGTTTAAAATCCCGAAGATTTTTCCGTACAAGAGGATGATAAATAACACTACCGTCTCTACAAATATTTCCCTCTACGTCAATTTCGTTTGCTCGTTCAGCTATAGGACCAGCACAGAGCTCTCCAGCTAATAAACAAACGTTGAAATAATTTTCTACTGCATCTGCAGCATCTTCGGGGGCATGATCATATTTGTCATTATCAAGGTAATCTTCCTCCATAAGATCGGCTAATTCATTTAGATTTAGTCGTTCCAGATTGTATTTTATATCCGGATTGTCTGTGTAGAAGTTTTCCATCTGTTCTAAGTCATTTTTTTGTTTTATAGGCTTTAATCATCATGGGAATAACGTCATTTACATCTCCAACTATGCCATAGTGAGCAATATCAAAGATAGGAGCAGTTGGGTCACTGTTGATGGCAATAATTTTTCCCGATTCCTTCATCCCTTCTCTATGTTGAATTGCACCGGAAATTCCACAGGCGATATAAAGTTTTGGGCGAACGGTTGTTCCTGTTTGCCCTACTTGATGTTCATGACTTATGAACCCATTATCAACAGCAGCTCGAGATGCGCCCACATTCCCGCCGAGTGTATGAGCTAAATCCCATATCATTTGAAAGGATTTTTTGTCACCTAAACCGGCTCCACCAGAAACAATAATATCTGCTTTCTTTAGATTAATACGTTTCTCGCCTACAACACGCTCAACGACATGATTTACAAACAGCTCGTTGTCCAATTGGATATCTATATGAATGATTTCTCCATTTGGGTCATATATCGGTTCATCTAAGGTCATTACACCTTCTCGAACAGTTGATATCTGAGGACGGTGCTCCGGAGCAATAATTGTCGCTATGATATTTCCTCCAAAAGCAGGTCGTATCTGGTAGAGAATTTGTTTGTAGGTCCGATTGAGTTTTTTGTCTTCGTGATCGCCAATTTGGAGATCGGTGCAATCAGCTGTGAGCCCCGTTTTTAATTTGCTTGCTACCCGTGGCGCTAAATCTCTGCCTAATGGTGTGGCGCCAAACAGTACAATCTGAGGTTTCGCCTTTTCAATGACATGTGCAACAGCAATTGAATAGGGAAGCGTTTCATAGAATTCCAGCCGTTTATCGTCTATGATAAAAAGTGTTTGACAGCCGTATTGAAATATATTATCAGCAGAATGATCCACCCCACTTCCCACCAAAAGAGATTGAACGCTAACCCCTAATGTTTTGGAGAGTTTATTGGCTTTGCAGATGAGTTCTAAGCTTACATCGGAAATCTGACCGTGATCGGTTTCAATAAAAACCAAAATATTGTCGGTACGAGTTTTATCCAAATGTTCGTTCCTCTACAAGCTCATGGAGAAGTTCTTCAATACCTTCTTTTGTGGGTTCAATCTTTTTTGTCTCCACTGAAGATACCACTACATTTTGGACCTGTTTTACTTTGGTGGGAGATCCTTTTAATCCCAAACAGTCAGGATCAGCTTGAATGTCTGCTGCTGTCCATGTGTCTAAAAGCAATCCCCGTTTCTTCAGCATTTGACAGGTCTTTGTAATTTCTTGTTCTAAATCCTCGCTCGAGAGGTTTTCAGAGGATGAACTTTTTTTCACTTCCTGTTCCACTTCCAGCCGGGTTCTGGCTTTTTTGTACTTCATCATCAGTTTTGCTCCAAATGTACGCGGAGTATTGGCAGCGGAAGGGACAGTAATAAGGAGTGGGAACTTTGTTGTGATTATTTCTTTAGTACGTCCCAGGGTTCTTGACATTGTAATTCGATGATTTACGATTTCTCTTATATTTTCTACATAAGTAACCTGATTTATTCCCAATTTTTCAGCAACTTGTGGTCCGATTTGAGCGGTATCACCGTCTATAGCTTGCCGTCCACACAGTACCATATCATAGTCCCCTATATTTTTTATGGATAGAGAGAGGGTATAACTGGTTGCCAACGTATCGGCGCCAGCGAGAGCTCTATCTGTTACCAGCACACCCCGATCAGCTCCACGATAAAGAGATTCTCGCAGGACATCGGCTGCTCGAGGGGGTCCCATAGTGATAACCGTGATTGTAGCACCATATCGCTCCTTGAGATCAAGAGCCATTTCTAAGGCATTCAGATCTTCTGGATTGAAAATAGCAGGAAGAGCACCACGATTCACAGTACCATCTGCCTTCATGGCATCGGCAGTAATATTCTGTGTATCTGGAACCTGTTTAACTAAAACTACAAGATTGGGATTCATCGAGACTGTGAAGATATTATTATTCATTTAAGAATCAAAATCTATATTGTACCCAAATTCTGATAATGGTCTTTCGAAAACCAGAACTTACTATTTTGCAGGAGAGTCTATTGATTTTGCTTCAGTTACCACCCATCTTCACTTTATTACGACGGACAAGCTCATTTATCCATCGCCTACCCGTCCCGACTTAAACGGCGGTCTGTAGTCCGTATTCATATTTACGATGGATTAATTGTGACAGCGTCGACAGGTAGTGGATTGTAGATAGGCCATTCACCATCGCACCAAACCTTTGTGCACGAAATATTTTGCGATAAATTTGTCTTAATTATGAAAGGGAGTTTCTTATGAAAGAATGGGTTTTGATCTTAGGATGTTCCACCGGTCACGGAGGTGCCACAACACGAAAACTAGCTGAGAATGACTACGGTATCATAGGTTTCCATTTAGACCGCGGTGACATAAGAAAGAAAGCCGAAGCCTTCCATGAGGAATTGAAAGGTATCACCGATGGTCGCTGCCATTTTTATAACACCAATGCAGCCTCGATAGAGGTGATGGACGAGTATATTCCTGAGATTAAGAAGATAACTGAGGGTGAACCGTTAAAACTTGTGTTACACTCTATTGCCTTTGGCACAACCACTAGGTTTTTTGGTGAGAAATCGGCAACTCAGAAGCAGATGGAGATGACGATTCATGTAATGGGGACGTCGCTTCTCTACTGGGTACAGAAGCTGTATGATGCGGAGTTGCTGCGGAAGGGCTCACGTATTCTGGGGCTGACTTCCGAAGGGAACTACGTGGCCATGGAAGGGTACGGTCCCGTAAGCGTGGCCAAGGTGGCCTTAGAAAGCATCACCCGGCAGATCGGCTGGGAGCTGGGGCAGTATGGAATAACTGCTAATTGTATTCAAGCTGGTGTAACGCCCACCCGGGCTCTCACCAAAATCACCGACCGGTGGGAAGAGTGGGTAGAGCTAACGAAGAAGCGGAACCCCATGAAACGCACCACACAGCCTGAGGATGTAGCCAATGTAGTCTATCTGATGCTGCAGCCGGAGGCTGATTTCATCAACTGCTCAATTGTCTATACAGATGGGGGAGAGCACCGCTCCGGGATGTAAACACCAGGCAGGACAGGACAAAAGAAAACCCGGGTTGTCCCGGGTTTTTATTTCTTGTTCAGTGGAGAAGAAGTGCTACTGTTGGCGCTCTTGTATTTTTACTATCAAAGCTCGATTTTCATCTGACGGCCAGAGGGAAAATGCTGTTGCTGCCTCGCGGCGTGCTTCGTCATACCACTTCTTCTGAACGTAGCTGACGGCCAGATTGTAATGCGCTTTGGCCAAGGTATTCAATTGGGCCCGAGGCATAGAGGCAGGATTGGATGACATCATCCGGACTACATCGCGATACTCCAGGATAGCATCGTCGTAAAGTCCCTTCTCATAATACCAGTTCCCCAGTTCAAAATGCCGCTCTGGGTTATCCTGACATCCTCCAAGGAGAAGAATGACTATTGAAGTTAGAAGAAGTGTCTTAATCGTTTTCATAGAGTCTTTATCGCTCCCTAAGTTTAGCCAATAATCTTAAAATTTCAAGATAAAGCCATATAAGTGTTACCAACAGTCCAAAGGCGCCGTACCACTCCATATATTTGGGAGCCCCGTTTTCTGCACCTTCCTCGATGAAGTCGAAATCCAGCACCAGATTCAGTGCGGCGATGACGACAACGAAGGCACTGAAAAGTATTCCCATGGTGCCGCTGGAGTGTATCATGGGGAACTGTACACCGAAAAATCCCAGAATGAAACTAATCAGGTAGACAAAGAAAATGCCTCCCGTAGCGGCCGTAACGCCCAGCTTGAAGTTTTCCGTTGCCTTGATCAGGCCTGAGCGATACGCCAGCAGAAGTGCTCCAAGTGTTCCAAAAGTCAGAAAGACCGCCTGTTGGACAATGCCGGGATACATGGTCTCGAAGATGCGGGAAATCCCGCCAAGAAACAGTCCTTCCAGTACGGCGTATATGGGCACTGTAAAAGGTGCGGCAGTCTTCTTGAAGATTGTTATGAGAGCTGCGATGAAACCCCCAATTAATCCCGCCACCATCAGCCCATTCGATTGTGGACTGTTCCAGGTGAGTGTAGCAGCTGCCATCAGGAGCAGTAAAGACAGGCCGGTCTTGTTCACTGTTCCTTGGATAGTCATGGCGTTGGCTGCATCTGTCCGGCCAAGATCCAGGAAGATCTTGGATGTGAGAGCCGGGTTGCCTGATCTGAGTGCTAAGTGCTGAGCCATAGGATATCTGAGAGAAGTTGGAGGAAATTTACTTCGCTGGGAAAGAAATTCAAGGTGAAAACTCATGCTGTTGTAATCCCTCAGTTACGGGTGGGTAGCCCCGAAAAAACATGGGATGTACACAAGCACAAAACTTGAGTAAGCAAAGGAGTGTTTATCCTGCCTGCTACTGGTGTGATGGCTAAATATGCACATCTTCTAACTCACCCCCGTCCACCTTTCCGCAGGATGCTGCGCACGGTGTCCACCCCCTCTCCCCGACACTCCGTGTACGGGATCTTCGACTTATTAAGCAGAGGGGGAAAACAATAAAATACAACGGTTTATGCTTCCCTCTCTTCATAAGAGAGGGACCGAGGGTGAGTTAGATATCCCGGAATGGGTCGGTGACAATTGACCTATGACCAATTATTTCGCTCTCTACCTTTCAAGACTTCGCAGTCTTCCAACCTCTGTCCCCCACCCATAACTGGCACTACATACTGTTAGCAATTCCCGTGATCCCTATAGTTTTTTAACACCTATGCAAACATGACTAACTTATGACCCGTGATAATTTCTTCCAGCAGATGAAGCAGGTTGATGCTGTGAAAGCAAAGCTTCATGAATTGTGTGAGTCATATAAATATAAAGCGGTTGTGATAGAATCTTCCTATGCAGACCTGATTGATCCTAAGAAAGCAAAGTTTTACCGTGGCGGAACCGTGGCTAATTTTATTGCTAATCTGACCGCTTCCTTCCCCGATCTGCAATTTACCTTCTGCCCGCAGGGTCTATGACAAGAACCGCAAGTTTGCCAACGAGTGGGTAGTGAGGTATTTTCAGGCGGTGATGACCATTGATGAGAGTGGAAAATTATTGGATAATAAGCAATCCTGAAGGACTAATAAGCAGCCTAGAATATTGTAGATCTAAGATGTTAGATAAATGTATAAAGTATCCATCTTTTAAATAGAACATCCTCAAAGATATACCGGCCGTTTTCCTTTAACAGCACCTCACGCTGTTGCAGTTTTTCTATTGCTTTTTGGATGCTGGATGCTGAACCCAGATTATGCTTCTGTAGAAATTTATTTGAAAAAACGGAGGGAGGATTATCCTTGGCAATGGCTATTATCATTTCACGCTGTTTCAGAGATAAACTCTCCCACAAATTAACAAAGCTCTGATTCTCAATTTCAAGTAATCGTATCAAGGCAGATTGGATTGATTCCTGTGATACTGTCATCGTTTCCCTTTCCTGCTCCCACAAAAAGTAACACAACTGCTGGGTGTAAAAAGGATGGCACTCCGATATTTCCAGAACCTCAGAGATACATTCACTTGTTATGTCGTAATTACCCAGATGAAATTTTCGCGATATAAACTCAGAAAAAGCATCCTTGATTATTTTTCTTAAAGGAAAATGCTTAGCGCTGCGATAAAAAGGGCGATTCGTGTTTTCAAACATATCCTGCATAATGTGCCGCTTGCTGCCCATGTAGATATAGCTCACATTTGAATGTGTTTGAAACGCGCTCCTCATTTCTCTTTCAATTTCATCATCCGAATAATTATTTATCTCCTGGAATTCATCAAAAACAACCACGGCCGGTTTATCAATACTCTTAGCTCGGTTGTGTACAGCCTGAAACAGGTCAGCTAATATTGGTGTGTATGGCTGAGATTTGTCGAATTCAAATTCTATTTCTGGACCCTCAGCCTGTATAACAACCTTAGGGACCAATTTGGGCACTGTTTTTCTTAGCCACGATAGTATCTTTTCAACATTTCCTTGGACAACTTTTGAAATCGCCCTGGCATAGATCTCTATGAACTTTTCTTTTGTAATGGCAGGATAGAGATCAATATAAACGGTGATGAAACCTTCTTTTGCTACGGTTTCCAAAACCTGCTTAATCAAGGATGTTTTACCAAAACGGCGAGGGGAATACAGAAGTACGTTGGTACCGTTACGAATATCCTGTGTTAGCTCAGAGATTTCCTGTTCCCGGTTGCAGAAATCATCACCGGAAACCTCAGTACCAAATTTGAATGGGTTTATTTTCATATAATTATCTTTTCAGCGTTACGCCAAGAAGATAATGATAATAATATTTACAAACAACAGATTATTCAACGGGAAACCACACTAACTGTGCGAAAGGATTGAATTATCCAAATAGCGTTACGCTGGGTGGATAAGCTTAATTTTTCTGCTTGAAAACAGCGATAGTCAATTTCATTGCCAACCTCACCGCTTCCTTTCCTGAGCTACAAATTACCTTCTGCTCGCAGGGTCTATAACAAGAGCCGGAAGTTCGCCAGCGAGTAGGTGGCGAGGTATTTTCAGGCGGTGAAAGAGTTGGAAGAATCCTAATAAGGAAGAAAAACCTGCAAGGTTTTGAAGACCTACACGTTATCGTAACGTAGGGCCATAAGGTTTTATATCTTTACTTGGAGTTAGTATTTTTCGTCAGGCTAATGTTATCGTTTAACATGCTCGCTCGTAGAATTTCCTACGATCCGATTATGCGATAGGTGTTATATGTCATAGTTTGATGTTTGACTTTTTAAATTTCCCCACAATATTTTCCAATTTGTTATCAGCGTACTCAAGCGCTTTGTCCTTGTCACTTACGCAGAATCCAAAAACTAACCGATCAGTTGAAAACGGTATGACGAAGAAAACCCAATTGATGCTCCGAGAGTGTAGAGCGTAGGTGTAGAGTAGCCACTCGATCTTATCTGCATCCGTGTTTCCTACCTCAACCATAAGGTCAATCGGATATTCTCTCGAGCTGTTAAGAGCTACGTCCCAACGACAAGGACCTTGAGACACCTCTGTGAGGATGTCTGACTGTTGATTGAGTCCTACAACTTCCCATGGCATTGAATATCTTGGGTTCAAGCTCTTAAGAAAGCGAATACCGGCTACCTTTAGCCTCAAGTGCTTAGGTTTATCGGTGAGCCATCTTCTTATACTATTGATTTCAAGATCTGAAGGAGGGACGGTCATTTCTGCCCATTGGGTTTTGGAAAATTTCTTACACCAGGTTGAAACAATACCTCTACTACACAATTGTATAATGTCATCAAAGGCTTGGAAGTCCGTCTGTTGGAAACCTTCACCATCCCATAGAATACGGTAATAGAGCGAGCTATCTCTTAGTCGCCTCAAACGGCGAAAGCCATGCGACTGTAGATAAGTTTCTGCTTCATTCACGAATAGCACCACCACAAGCTATTCTCGTGCTTTATAAATCGAGAGCTTTTTCTATTTGGATGGTTCTGGATTAGCTTCCTGTAACATTCGTATTTCCTCTATATCTTCATTTAACAGTAAGGTATAGTTTTTTCTAAATTCTTGACGATGATATTTTGATAGTTTACTGAAGAGCAAGGCAATGAACTCATCAATTCTACCGTTGTGATACAGATACCAATCTAACTTTTTTATATTTAGCCATTTATCCAACCCCCTAAGATTAACAATTCTATCATCTCCCCAAACAACTCCGGTAGTTTCCCGAGTAGGAATAATCCCTTTTATTTCGTTATCTATATTTTGTATAAGCCATTCCCACAATGTGATAGCACATATACATTCATACTTTCCAACCTTTGAAGGATTAATGTTCAACGCCCAGTTTTTAGTTGTGTAATTCGTTGGATTAATGAATTTCATTTTACTCTTGTTGTGTGCAAACTGTTGTGTAGATTTTGAAGGAGTGTACATACCATTCTCAAGATAATATAAATGACCGTGAACCAGTGCGTCACGCACTTTCAATAATTCCTCCCAAAGATGGTAACCATTATTTATGTCTCTATCAGGATTACATATTTCCCTTAATATTCTCTGCCTACTTTTAATATTTAAGTCTTTTAAATGAAGTGATGCCTTTACTATAGATTCAATTGCAATTAATAGAAAGACGATAGAAACACGAGATGAATGAATTTCCCCATATCTTGGGATTCCATTCTCCCATGTAGTATAATTAAATGTAATAATAGAATTTATGATTGCTTCTTCAATGAATGGTTGACCTGGTAGTGAATATGAGAACCCATATCCACCACGAATTGAATAGTTAGCCATTTGTTTTACGCCTTTTACTCATAAACATTCCCCTCCGGATCAGTCTTTATGATTATAATATCACTGTTCCCTGATTGTATAGAATTCCCTACTATCACAAAACCTCCATCTTCCGTAGCGCCTATAGAATACCCCCAATCATCATAGCCTCCATCAAAAGTATGGTTCCATTCTTCATATCCATAAGCGTCGGTCTTAATAAGCCAGACATCCCACCCATTAGATTCATAGTTATTTGTGGTAGAACCAGCAATAATATATCCAGTATCGAAGGTTTGCTTAACTGAAAGGCCGGTACCACTAGAAAAAGTCCTGTCCCATTCTTCAATTCCACTTGCATCTGTTTTAATAAGCCATATTCCACCACTAACACTACTATAATTTGTTGTACCACTAATAATATAGCCACCATTCAAACATTCTTGGACAGAATAACCCCAATCATTGAAACTTTGACCATTAAACATACGAGAGTCCATTCCTCATTACCAGACTCATCTGTTTTAACAAGCAAAATATCCCAAGGATACGGACCTGATGAATGTGATGAGCCAGTAATTATATACCCGCTATCTATTGTCTGTTGAACGGAAAAACCGTAACCTCCATCAAAAACGGAATTCCACACCTCGTTCCCGAGGGGATCTGTCCTTATCAGCCACAAATCTGCACTTTCCTCTTGATAGTATAGAGAGTTCGCATAACCAGCTACGATAAAACCACCGTCTGAATTTTGTTCTACTGAATAACCACCCTCTCCGTAGTCACTCTGACCAAAAGTGCGAGTCCATTCTTCGATGCCTTGAGAATCGGTTTTAATTAGCAAAACATCGTGTTCATCAGAGCCAGTTGGTCTTGTAGTACCAGTAACAATGTACCCGCCATCCATTGTTTGTTGCACAGAATAACCTTTGTCCAACGAACCATTAATGTCGAACATACGACTCCATTCTTCATCACCAGAGAGGCTTGTTTTAAGGAGTAGAATATCCCCATTAGTGCCTCCGGTGACGATGAACCCACCATCCATGGATTGAGCTACCGACTGAGCACCATCATTATTCCCAGTGCCAAAGTACTTCATGAATGTGTGTCCGACCCAGGTACTATCAATGTTGGAGTAATCCGATTCGATTGACGCAGCATAGGCCTTTACTCGATAATAATAGTAGTTCCCATCTTCAACGTCATAATCAATATAAGTCGTAACGTTTTCGGAAACGCTCGCTATCTGGTTGAAGTTTTCCGAATCTGTTCCTCTCTCGATACTGAATCCTATTTCGTATGGGTTGATATCGTACCAATCGAGTTGCACTTCCGCCGATGGTAGCAGGGTAGTTGTTAAATTAGATGGGGAAGGGAAAAGAACAGTTTCCCCATCCGAGTTGGTGTACTCAGATTCATTTCTTGTTGTAAAGGCTTTGATTCTGTAGGAATAGCTTTGATTTACAGAAACTCCGTTGTCTAAAAAAGTAGTGTCGTTACTAGCCAACTGGATGAGCGTTTCAAAATCCTGTTCGTTTGATTTTCTTTCAAGTATAAACCCTTCTTCAAAAGTAGAATTATCTTTCCATGAAAGGCTGATCTCAGACTCGGAAGTCTGTAAAGTGATTAAGTCTGTAGGTCGTGGGAAAACTGTCACGACCTCCGCAGCTTCAGAGTATGGAGAATCATTCTTACCAGATCGCCCAGAAACCTTGTAGAAATAAGTCGTATCAGTTGTGATAAAGCTGTCAACATACGTTGTATCATTGGCTGATACAGAGTCTATCAGTATAGAAAATTCACTTTCACCGGGTGCCATTCGTTCTATAACATAAGCCGTTTTCACATCATCATTCTTCTGTCACGTTAGCTTGATGTGTTCTCCGAGCTGTTCGGCCACAAATCCTTTTACAGGCGCTATTTTGTAGGTTGGATCATACACATTATCAAACAACTGTTTCTCGCAGGTCAGGAATAACCCTAGAAGCACAATGATAGAAAGCAGGGCTCTTGCTTCTGTTATTCTCATCAAAAAGGGATAGCCTAACCCTTCTTGGAAATTTCTCCGTCTCCGGAGTTGATATTGAAAGTGCAATTTTCTTTAATCTCTTTGATAGTCATTCCTGTTTTCTTTCTTCTCTTTATTCTACTCCGCCAAACTTGAGTAGAGACCTGTCCTTTTTTTCAATACTTTGGTATGATATCGTCGTTTCCAATTTCTCTTTTTTCCAGTGATGATAGATGGCAGGCAGCGAACAGGCCACCCCAATGCTAAACGCCACGGGATAGATCGCATTGTCTCTGTCAATCAAATCGTGGAGTTTCCCGGCTTCAGCTGTGGCTGTCGTCTTATAGTCCTGATAGTGAGCGTACGATAAGTATTTGAAATAGCCACCTACCGTTGAGGCGGCCAATGCTAATCCCGCCCAGAGGTTACGCTTTTTGTTGATAGTCTGGATATTGCTTTTGATTGATGCGATGGAAGTTAGTTTTAGATCAACTTTAGTCGTCATTTTGTGCCGGACTTCAATACGTTGGTCAGATGCTAAATATCCATCCATGTTTGCAACCACTTTGTGTAATCCGGTCGGTATTCGATAAAGTGTTAACGGGCTCTTTCCTTTAAACTCGCCGTCCAAGTAGATGGTGACACCCGGCGGTGAGGAAGTAATATCAATATATCCAGCTTCTCGTACCATTTTACAATTGATCTCCTCCTCGGCACCAGGCATTAGTTCTACGGAAGTCGTATAAAATTCGTAGTCAGACAGGCTGAGCAGAATGTCATGTTTTCCGGGGTTTAGCCGTAGTGTTTTAGATGGTGTAGTGCCCTTTCTTTTTTTGTCAACAAACAGTAGTGCACCTGTAGGTTCGCTTAACACCAAAAGCAGGGGCATTTTCTCCAAGTACACTTCAACTTTTTCAATCTCGTTCTTCTTGACAACGACCTTCTCGGCATGTCTGATATAGTCACTCTTTTCAATCTCCAATGTGTGTTCACCTGCGAGCACATCTTCAACGGTGAGTGGTGTAAGCCCTACCCTTTCTCCATCGATTGAAACTGTGGCTTCGAGAGGAATGGACAAGACGTTAATAGACCCCGCAGCCATAGCAAGAGTCAGACTGACCCTCTTTATAGTGTTCGTTTCAACGAGTTCCTCTCCTGAAGCCGAAAGTTCGCCCTTTTCAACGTAAATCTTATGCTTCCCCACAGGTTGATTATCTACCAACAATGGAGTGATTCCGTCTTGTTGCTCGTCGTCAATCCACACCTTTGCGCCGGCAGGGTCAGTGGAAATGTAGAATGTCCCATGCATACCCACAGTCGGTACTACTATGGGAGCCTTTCCTTCCGATAGGAAACTGGCGACTTGTTTCATCCCGTCTGTCAAGAGTCCCGAGATTTCGCCTTGGTAATCGTGAGTAACCATCTGGATTATCTTGCCGGTTTCTACGTCTACGATACGAGCCGAAACAGAAAAGACATTTCCTACTTTTCCGATGCTGCCTCCGACCATCTGTCTTACACCTACAATCTTTCCTACTTCTACCACGCATTCATCTGAGGTACAACCCGTTTGCTGAAAGCCCTGTTCTGTTAAGATCTCTTCCATGAGGCCCCGCTCCATGACTTGAAACCCTACGTTGAACAGTTCGGTCCGCAGACGATCGGTTAAAGCGCTGGCTTCTGTTTGGGTAATACCTTTACCCTCGAAATCGATCACGGCGGTAGGTACTTGAGGATATATCAATGACACAGCAAGAAATAATATCAGTAGAGTATATGTTGATTTCAAAGTTATCCTTTCGAAGTCATTGTAAGTTGTTGCAATACTTGCTAAACAGCAATTTTCGTAAAGTTACACCGTCATTAAATGAAGCGCAAGACTCTTCCTGTGTTCCAAATTCCGATAATCTGTCCAGCACAAAAAGAGGGTATACGCAGTCAAGCCCCTGACTCTGGCGGGACGGACAGGCGGTTTCCCGCTGATGATTGGATTTCGCAGATTTTTTAAAATCAGCGACATTAGTGATTCAGACATTTTTTCTAAACTCACCCCCTTCCGCCGGTTGGCGGATGCCCCCTCTCTTATGAAGAAGAGGGGGGAAACAATCAAAAAACAACGGTTTATGCATCCCTCTCTTTATAAGAGAGGGACCGAGGGTGAGTT
>CAZHRR010000017.1:0-25359 GCA_964534955.1 uncultured bacterium | reverse complement strand
TGGAGGAAAGCTCAATTCCGTGAAAATGCTGATTTAGAAAGCGTTACTATAACTCGGCTGAAGAATGGTAAAGAAGAATATCTGAATGTACGACCAGAGCATTTTTCTTTAACAGTACTTAAACCTGGAGATACAATCGATATTCTCCGGGAACGGGGTGTGTCAGTGAATGGGTTTGTTCAGGCTCCGGGCAGCTTCCAGTTCTTCCCCGGTTTTACGGCAGCTGACTATATAAATCTGGCTGGGGGTAACACTACCGAAGGAAGTCCAAATCTCGTTCTTATCCGTCATTTAAATGGAAGCAAAGATCGTGGGCAGGATGTGCTGGTAAGGCGTGGGGATGTAATAGTGGTTCCCAGGAATTTGAAGAGTTCTATCTTTGGGGATAGTTCCTTATTACAAATTGGTACAGCACTCCTTACCGTTTATTTGACATATTTAGCTACTCAACAATGAAGGACAGTTTATATTTATGCAAACGCTGACAGATCACGAAAAGAAGATACTTAAGCTAGTGAAAAAACATCCAAAGATTTTGGAAGATCGTGCAGAGCGCGAAAAAGTAGCTGTGGCGAACGGGATGACGGAAAAGACATTTCGAAACCGAATAGCGGATCTGAAGCGGTATGGGCTGGTGGATAGTACAGGAGTAAGCATAAAGAAGACTAGTGAGGGAGCAGATGAAGATAAAACGACTACAGGAGATTCTGTTTTTCAAGTTCTTTGGAACAAAAGACGATTTCTGTTCATCAATTTCATTGCAGTTTCTGTCTTAGCGGTTATTGTTTCCCTATTGTTACCAGTATGGTACGCATCGTCATTTACCATTCTTCCTTCGTCGGCTGGGGGGGATATCTTCGGGACGATAGCTGGGGGTACAGGTGCATTGTCTTTTCTCGGCCTCGGCAGCACTAGCGAAGAGATCAGCAACTACATCTCTATCCTGAACAGCAGGAGAGTGAGAGAGAGAATAATAGATGAATTCAATCTCAGATCAGTGTATGGAGCTAAGGAAATCGAAGATGTTCTTGAGCAATTGGAGGCAAATACTGATATCGAAGTGTCTGATGAGGGTGCTTTGGTGTTTGTTATTTACGACCGCGATTCAGTCCGTTGCAAGGAAATAGCTGATGCAGTAATGTATGAACTGGGAGAAACCAGCATTGATCTCAAGACCAAGACTGGCAGAAGAAACCAGAGATTTATCTTAGCCCGCATTGAAGCCCTAGAATCAGAACTAAGAGAAGCTGAGGATTCACTGCGTGACTTTACTCTAGAGCATAATGCTTACGAGCTCCCCACCCAGCTATCCGAAAGTGTTGTACAACTGATAGGTTTAGAGGTAATACTGGCCGAAGCGGAAATTGCCTATAATGTTGCTGAGTATACCCTAAGCAAAGAAAGTCCATCTCTGAGAACCTTAAGATTACAGAAAGATGAGTTGCGTTCTCAGTTGAAAGTGTTGAAAACTGGATGGGATGAAGGGAGTTTGTTTCCCAATCTAAGTGATATCCCAGATATGTTGTTGGCGTATGCTAGAATGAAGCGTGATGTAGAAATTCATGGTGCGATACTGGAATTTCTTTATCCTCAATATGAACAAGCTCGCTTGCAAGAGGCCCGAGATGAGCCTAGTCTGCAGGTATTGGATTTTCCTCGTATCCCTCAAAAGAAGGCAAAACCGCAGAGGGCACTGATTGTAGTCGGATCAGTTACTTTCGGCTTTTTACTGGCGAGTTTTTGGGTTCTACTGAGGGATAGAGTTTGGTCGGGTACAGTGATTGACAGGAAAGCTGGAGCAGCATGAGTTGGTCAATCGATCACTGAGAATCCATTATCCGTTATTCGTTTTGCAAGCTGGTGGCGTCTTATCGACGATAGTCCACCCTCTTGCACCTTTTATTATATCAGGTCTTGGTCTAACCATAGCCGCGTTGTTTCACTATAATCACCTTCTTCTGATTATTTTCATAAGTATCGGCTTGATCAAGGGTTGGGCAATCGGTGCTATCCCTCTGTTCCAAGCTGTAGATTTGACTCTGCTGATAAGTGTATTAGTCTTGATAGTGATCCTATGGGAATTATCCAATCCTGAAGTTCGAGCCCGCTTTCTTGCTCATCAATACTACTTCACCGCTTTCTGCTTGTGGATACTCTGGCTGCTTTGTACATCCCTATATGCACCACGCATGGATTGGGCTTTAGAGAAAGGCCTGAGATTCGCCTTGTTTGGGTTAATTCTCTTCGTGGCGCCACTAGTCATGTTCAAATCCAAAAGGGAGGGTATGACTTTTCTTACAACACTCGTCGCTATCGGATTTATTGGAGCACTTGTTTTAGTAACCAGTATGTTGTATCTGGTGGCTACCGGTTCCTTTGTGGAGCTGACTACACGCCTCGTTTTGATCGGCAGTAATCCAATTCAAACTGGCCGTTTCATGGCTGTATGTGCTGTACTGATGGGAACAATGATGGCGTTCAGTGAAAAAAGAAAGTTCATATATGGCCTTGTCATGCTTGTTTTTGTAGTAGCGGCACTATCTACTGGCTCACGCGGACCAGTTCTGAGTCTCTTTGTAACCTTGGTAGCACTGGGAATAATAGTAGGCGGAAATCTACGGAAACAAGTCGGTATCTTGATCCTTGTGGGTGCTTTAGTAGTAGTGACAGTTCTGTTTACCATGCCTGAGAACCTAACTGCGAGATACAACGTCTTTGCAGGCGGAGAACTGGTGGTTACAAGAAAGGGACTAGTCGTTTTCAGCACGATAGCAGCTAGATGGGAGCTGTGGAAGAACGCGCTGGAGTTATGGATTCGTGATATTGCCCATTTCTTGTTCGGAAGCGGTGTTGGAGGATATGCAGCAATTTTTCCTTGGAGGGACTTTCGTTATCCTCATAACCTGTTCCTCGAGGTTCTCTCTGAGTTTGGTATCATAGGATTAGTTATTTTTCTTGCGCATGCAGTTCTAGCTGTCAAAGACGTCGTAAGGCACTTTAGGAAGAGCTACTCTCAACCGGAAGTTCTCTGGCTTGGTGCCACCCTGACTGTTTTCTTCTCAGCTATGTTTAGTGGGGACATAAACGACAATCGATTGATATGGTTCTTTCTTAGTGGCCTTTTGGCAGCGGTTCATTCTGGTAACAGCGAGAGTAGATTTGCGGAAATTGAATTAGACCCCCCTGCTCTTCTAACATGATGCACTCTACAGCTAAACAGGTCCTCCTAACAGTATTCAGTGGTCTGGGGGTGATTCTCGGAATTGTCCTGTTGAACGGTATCGTCACCAGGCAGTATGGGATTGATTCGCTTGGCGAATATCTTCTCCTGAGGCGTATTGTTTCAGCCTTGATTCCCTTGGCACTTTTTGGTATAGCGATTGGTATCCCGAGAAATATGGGGATAGCGAAAGATGACCCCGTGATTCAGACCCAGATTGTAACGGGAGGAATTCAGCTATTCGCGTGGTTCGGAGTACCAATAATTCTTGTCTGCGGCTTTTTTTTCATCCTCTTCCCTTCTCTTGTAGGTACCTTGGCGGATACTGAAAACACCGTGGTCCCTCTTGTAGTGTTGGCAGGAGCGCTTGCGTTGCATCAGATTGCTTTTGCCTACTTCCGAGGGCAGTCCAAGCTGGGTTGGGCGAATCTTCTGCAAGTAGTAAACGTTGGATTGATACCGCTGACGATAGCTTTGTTTTCTACTAGTTGGACAGTTGGTGAACTTGTCCTTTGGCATGGTGTATTGGCGGGTGTAATTGCAATTAGTGTTCTGCTGAGACCGCTGCTCCGAGGCCTGACTCTTAAGGAAACAATTTCCTCCATGCACCAAATACGGTTGAAACTCCTCGACTATAGCTTGAGGCGAGTAGGCGCAGTGATTGGTATGGTTCTTCTGCTCACTTTAGGACCAATCTTGATGGCAAACTTCGCCACCAAAGAAGAGTTGGCATATTTTTCTGTGGGTGTACAAATCAATAGAATGTTTTTTTCCCTGTTTGGTCCAATCGGGATCGTCCTGTTGCCCAAGTTTGCATACGAAGTATCGAAAGGACAGATTGAAGGAGTGAATAGAGGATTGTCGATGATCTTTCAGGCAAGTACTGCCATCGGGTTGTTTGCTATGGTTCATCTATACTATTTTGCGAAGCCGATTTTGGAAAACTGGCTTGGGGTAGCAACGGCCGATGGTGTTTTAATCTTCAGGTTTTTCGCGCTGTCTATCCCATTCTATCTTTGGTTTGAGAACGCCCGAAACCCGATTGATGCCTACTCGCATAAAAGCTACAATTCCAGGAACCTGCTGATCTCTCTTGGAGTGCTTATCATTACGCTTTTAGGATTAGTATACCTGGGAAAAGTGAGAGTGTCCTTGGCTCTAACTTGGTCTTATGTCGTCGGCTACTCAGTGCTGGGGCTACTGTCATTCTTAACGTGCTGGCACCTCTACCACTTCAAGTGGAACGGTCTGAGGACAGGTATCCAGATTCTTCTCATCAATGCGATCATTCTTTTTATTATTGGGATGGCTATTCGCTATTTTGGCCTTACTCCAGAGTCGATATTGCATTTGGCAATCATCGAAATTGTTGCATTTTCAATCTATATTCTGTGTATTTTTCTACTCAAACAGAGTTGGTTTTCTTATCTGATGTATCATCTTAGAATAGATAAGCCATCCTTTACGGATCAGTGAGGAAGATAAAAATTGATTAGAATTGCACAAGTAGGCTGCGGTTACTGGGGTCCCAATCTCCTTCGGAATCTAGTGGATCATCCTAAAGTAGCGGTATCGGGAGTTATTGACATGGATAAGAGGGTCTCCCAGTGGATGGCAGAAAAGTATCCATCTTTGCCATTCCAAAGCAATTCTTCGCTGGATATCTTGGATGAGTGGGAAGCTGATGCTGTAGTGATCTCTACTCCCGCACATACGCATTACAGGCTCGGTCGAGATATACTATCCAGTAGACGTCACTCTCTGGTTGAGAAGCCGCTGGCAACGAGTACAGATGAGTGTATCGATCTTATCAGGATTGCAGAAGAGAAGAGTGTTATCTTGATGGTTGGACACACTTTTCTGCATAACGCTGCTGTTGTGAAGATGAAGGAGGTTATCGACAGCGGCGAACTTGGAGAAATTTATTATGTCTATGCGCAGCGATTGAACTTGGGAAAGATCCGTCAAGACGTAGACGTTCTGTGGAATCTTGCTCCTCATGATATTTCTATAATCAATTATTGGTTTGATGAAATTCCCGATCAGATAACAGCCAAAGGGATTGATTTTATCCAATCAGGAATCTCGGATGTGGCATTTATTAACATGGAGTTTCCAAGCGGAAGGCATGCAGTTCTTCACTTAAGCTGGTTAGACCCCCATAAGATCAGACAGATCACCGTCGTGGGAAGTAAGAAGATGGCTGTCTATGATGACACAGCCCAGGAGAAAATCATCATTTATGACAAGGGTGTTGATCGTAAACACCCGGAAAAAGCTACTTTGGGTGATTTCGAGGATTTTGGAACTTTCCAGTTACGTCTGCGTGCAGGAGGAGTCAGTATTCCAGCGGTTGATTTTGTTGAACCTCTCAAAGTAGAAGTAGATGCTTTTATCACAGCGATTAATAGTGGACAGCTGCCGCTCACTGATGGGAAGAACGGTCTTGAAACCGTTCAAGTTCTCGAAGCTGCCACTGAATCACTGCGAAATTTCGGTAAGGCAGTAAACGTGAGATCAGCATGATTCGCTCGGAAAGTACACAGATTCTCAACATAAATGAGCCTCGGATGGTTTGTCGTAACATCCAGGTTGGCCGCGGGACGACTATTTGGGAGTATGTAAATCTCTATGAGTGTAAGATTGGTGAGGACTGCAAGATCGGATCATTCGTAGAGATTCAAGACGGTGTTGAGATAGCTGATAGAGTTATCATTTCTTCTCATTCCTTCATTTGTTCACTTGTTATAATAGAAGAAAATGTCTTTATTGGCCACGGAGTGGTAACAATCAATGATGTTTATCCACCTTCCTTCCGCAGGACGGGCTCCAAGGACGGTTGGGAGTCGACGCTAATTCAGAAGGGTGCTGTGATCGGTAGCAACGCAACACTGTTTCCGGTAACCATTGGAGAAGGAGCAGTAGTAGGAGCAGGTGCTGTAGTGCGTGAAGATGTTCCCGCCGGTACCGTTGCAGCAGGCAATCCCGCCAGAATCATCCGTACTCGGAACAAGTAGTTTTCCAGAAGAAGTCGTGGCAGTTCAAATCATGATCATTTCCAGCGTTCACACGTGGAATGATACACGTGTTCTTTTCCGAGAAGCAGAAACGTTGGGTTCGTACTATGATGTGGAACTACACGCGGTAGCATCCTTTAAGCGTAGTAATTACAATAGGGTCGAGGTCATTGGACTGCCGCACCTTCCACGTTGGGCGAGGTCTGCTAGCTGGGTTGTTCTAGGCTGGAGGGCGTGGCGGAGTACTGCTGCCGTGGTTCACTTTCACGATCCGGAGCTACTCCCTCTAGGAGTATTGCTCAGGTTTCTTGGCAAGAAGGTCATCTACGATGTTCACGAAGATGTATACCAGGATATTCTTCAGAAGGTCTGGTTGCCTAAGTACCTGAGAGTTATTTTGGCTGGAATCTATCGGTTCTGGGAACGCCTAGGGGATTACTGCCTTTCGGCTATTGTTACAGTCACAGAAAAAATTGCGGCAGATTTTCATAATCCACGTACAGTGGTAATAAGAAACTACCCACCACTGGAGTATTTCAAGAGTATTAAACGCCGAGGTTACCAGCGTGCACCTGGACCTGTTACTCCACTGAGACTTGTGTATGTAGGATCGCTGAATCGCAATAGAGGATCTATTTGTATGTTTGAAGCGCTCAGTTTCCTGCCGCCAAACTTTGAGTATCACTTGGATGTTGTAGGGTCATTCCCTGAGGAGAGAGGTTTGGAGTCAGAAATTATGACCGCTGTTCAACAGGTGGCTGGGCATGTGACCTTTCATGGGCGTGTGGAGTACCCTGAGGCTGTAGAGATTATGAGCAGGGCTGATATCGGGCTGATCTGTACTCAACCCACAGTCAATGATCTTAGTGGTTTGCCTCTAAAACTCTTCGAGTATATGGCAGCAGGGCTTGGTGTAATTGTTTCTGATTTTCCCTTGTGGCATCAATATGTAAATGATTACCCGGCTTGTGAGTTAGTTGATCCGACGAATCCCGAAAGAATCGCTGAAGGAATTGTGGGGCTTGCCAATAGCTTTCATAAGCATGCTGGAGTTTTGGCGGCGGCCGCGCAGAGAATTATTAAGCGATATAACTGGGAGTCGGAAGGACAAAAACTCCTGCGCCTCTATTCCACTCTAGTGTTTTGACCGAAAAGATTGTGACAGACAGGAATAACCAATGAAATGGGCTCTAAAAAGTGTATCTCTACTGGTCGCCTACTTAGTATTAAGTTGTGGAGTCTCATAGCAGGTGATTGAATCTTCGATCATTTTCCTAATCGTATTGGTAATATACACATACTTGGGATATCCACTCCTGCTCTTATTTGTAAGTGAAGTAAAGCCGGAACGCAAAGTGGTGAATCTCGATCTTGAAGATGAACTGCCATCTGTAACAGTTGTTGTTTGTGTCAGGAATGCTGGGGATCTAGTTGGTATGAAGATAGATAATCTTCTTGCCCAAGATGATGTACCGGAAAGGTATGAGATAATCATAGCTTCCGATGGGTCTACTGATAGCACTGTTAATGTTGCTGAGAGCAGAAAAAAAAGTGCAGATGACCGTTTGATCAAGGTTTTCAATTTTGCGGATCATCGTGGAAAGGTAGCAGTGTTAAACGATGTGGTTCCACAATGCAGTGGTGATATTGTAGTTTTTACAGATGTACGACAGAATTTTTCTCCCAATGCAGTTAAAGAGTTGTGTCAAAGTTTTGTAGACCCAGATATCGGTGCGGTTTCAGGCGAACTGATTTTTCACGACTTGACTGAAAAGCGAATAGTGTCCAAGAGTCTTGGTTTCTATTGGAAATACGAAAAGACTATTAGGAAGCTAGAAAGTAAAATTGACTCAACATTCGGTTGCACGGGCTCCATCTATGCGATACGTAGAACTCTTTTTCAGCCCATAAACCCCAGAACCGTTCTTGATGACGTGGCAATCCCAGTACTAATCATGATGAACGGAAGACGGGTGAAGTTCAACCAGAAGGCAAAAGCGTATGATAGCCCTTCTGCCTCTTTCGTTGAGGAGAACCAACGGAAGATTCGTACGATCGCAGGTAATTTTCAGATGTGCCAGCTGTATCCTGAAATCTTGAATCCCTTTAGAAACAGGATATGGTTTCAGTTTGTATCCCATAAGCTCCTACGACTGTTGGTACCATGGTTACTCGCTGTATTATTCCTGCTTAGTATACTACTCTCTTTCGTAAGTAAGCTGGGAATAATGTTGTTGATCGCACAGCTGCTATTCTATTCTCTGGCTGCAACCGGGATTTTGTTAAGGCACCAAAAACTCCCAATAATCATTGCTGTACCAGCAGGTTTTCTGTCACTTAATTGGTCAGCCATGGCAGGAGCATGTTACTTTGTTACAGGTCGATTGAAAGGATATTGGACCCCAACAGATGAAAGAAAATCCAACATATGATAAAACAAGGTAATCTCATAATTTACTTATCTCTAGATAGTCTGACAGGAGGCGAGTTCAAGTCGTGAATAGTCAAAGCAATTCTTCTACCCCAATCTTAATCGGCGGCACAGGCCGTTCCGGGACTACTCTGCTTCAGCAGATTTTAGGAAGACACCCGGAAATATTCTGTATTCCCTTTGAAAGCCGCTTCATCATTGATACTCCCGGCATAATTGATCTGGTTCATCACCTTTCGGATGGGTGGACTTCAGCAAATGGTGATATGGTAATCCGTCGATTTTCACGGCTCATGCTTGTTGACTTAAAACGGCGGTGGACTTACCCTTATAAAGGATTTTCGTTGAGCAAGTTCTTAGGTGAACCGTTTTATTCCAAGTCAGTGAGAACTTTCATCAGTAAGCTGGCTCCCATATCCTACAAAGGAAGAACAGCTCTGAGAAGAGGATATCTCCCTCAGCAGATATTTTACGTTCCGAGAAGATCAAGAACCGAAATCACTGCCATGTGTGGGACGTTTATCGATTCTCTATTCAGTCACAAGATGAAGAAAGAAGGCAAAATAGTATGGGCTGAAAAGACTCCTCATAATATTCTTCATATTGGATTATTGAGGGAGATGTTCCCCACCGCACGGTTTATCAATATCTACAGAGATCCTCGTGATATTGTTGCGTCTCTCTTGACAAAACCGTGGGCACCAAATGATGTAAGGAGTGCAACAGAGTGGTTGATATCGGTCTACGAAGGATGCGAAGAACAGAGAAGAGTATTTCCTAATGTACCGGTTTTTGATCTGGAACTTGAAGCGCTGGTGGCAAGGCCTGAGGCAGAACTGGATCGACTGGCAGATTTTCTCAGGTTGGGTAGACCATTTGATCTCTCTTCTATTAACCTAACCAAGTCCAATACTGGCAGGTGGAGAACCGATATCAAATCTGCTGATCAAGAGGTATTGCAGGAACGTCTTTCTAAATACATTGAACAATATGGTTATTCTGATATAAGTAAGGGAGAGCAAAGTGAAAATACCTTTGGTTGATTTGCATGCACAGTACGACGTAATCAAGGAGGAAATAGACGCTGCCGTTAGCTTGGTACTCGATTCACAAACATTCATAGGTGGTCAGTTCGTATCAGCCTTTGAAGAAGAGTTTGGCCAATTCACTGGTGCCCAACACGTCATTGGTGTGGCCAACGGGACGGATGCCCTCACATTAGCCCTTCGATCCCTTGAGATGGATACTGGAGCTGAAGTCATTGTCCCCGCCAACTCCTTCGTTGCTACATCTGAAGCAGTGACAAATGCCAATCTCAAACCAATTTTTTGTGATGTGGATCCCAAGACTTATTTACTTGACCTGAATCGTGTAGAGGAACTAATCACACCATTAACTGGTGCCATTATTCCGGTTCACCTTTATGGTCAGATGATTGACATGGAAGCCGTCAACACAGTATCGAATAAGTACAATATAGCTGTGATAGAAGACGCTGCTCAGGCTCACGGAGTTCGTTATCGGGGAATCACAGTGGGAGAAATGAGTAATCTGGCATGTTACAGTTTCTATCCCGGGAAGAATTTAGGGGCTTATGGTGATGGTGGAGCAGTTACCACTAATGATGAGAATCTTGCCCGAAAAATTCGTATGATGGCTAACCATGGGCGAGTGGCCAAGTATGACCATGAATTTGAGGGTGTTAACAGTCGTCTTGACAGTCTTCAGGCCGCAATCCTTTCCGTCAAACTTCAACACTTGCCTGCTTGGAATCGTCAGCGTTACCATGCAGCCGATATATATCACAAGTTGTTAGCAGATATGGATATTCCGCTACCTTCAACGAACGAAAAAGAGCGGCATGTCTATCATTTGTATGTGTCAAGAATTGAACAGCGTGATAAAATCGTTCAAGCTATGAAATGGGATGGTATAGGAGTAGGAATTCACTATCCTATTGCTTTGCCGTTTCTTGGAGCTTATCGAACTCTTGGCTATCAGCCGGGTGATTTCCCTGTTGCATATGAGCAGATGTCCCAGTTGATTTCGTTGCCTATTTATCCGGAAATCTCCGAAGGACAGATAGCATATGTTATTGATACCCTTCGTCGGAATCTGAGATAAGGAGAAGGAAGAATAGTGAGAGCTGTTTTTATCTTGACCGTTCTGAAAAGATAGACTATATTTCAAGGAACTTAGGAGGACTGCTTATCGTCAAACGCTAAAGGTTTTGTCTTAAAATAGATTCTTTTGTGGAATCAAGAACGGAGCCTTAAATGACAAAAAACCTTCTTACTCGAATTTCCGGATGTGATGCAGCGCATTCGGTTTGTTTATATTCTTTTGTAGTATCAGCTGTAGCTGAACCCAAATTATGATAAGAGCAAATATCAGAAGGAATCTACGCTATTGGATAGTAGTAGCTTGTCTGTTAGGAGGAGATTGCCTGGCGGGTTGGTATGCTTTTAATGTAACTCTTCATCCTCTTTTATTAAAGGCTGGCTTACCAAGAGAGGAAAGTCTCTTAGTTCTGGCTCTGGTTCAGGGTGCAGTAGTTTTTCTTCTTCTTTTGAACGGACGATATCGAGTGGATCCTACCATTTCGCGATTCGTTGAAGTTCAGACTGTTTTCAAAGTGACTCTGCTTCTTGCGATAGTAGTTATTCTTCTGAAAGAATTTAATGGTCTCCCCATTTTGGTAGAGAGTGAGGAGGTTCTACGGTACTGGATTACCCTTGCACTGCTCCTCAGTGCCAGCCGGATTATCATCCGCCAGGTACAAAAAATCCTGCTGCATCGTGGAATAGGGCGGAAAAATACTTTAGTCGTAGGTATCAACGAGCGAGCCCGGCGAATGGCGAAAGAGCTGGAGCATATTCACCTGGGCTACCATGTAGTAGGGTTCGTAACACCGGAAGCTGTTGATACGTACGTACCTAGTGTGGATGATCTCCCCGTTCTTTCGTCAGTAGCTGATATTCAACAAGTTATATCTGAGAAAAGAATAAGTGATGTCGTAATTGCCCTAAATAAACCTAATCACGAAAGGTTGTTGGACATTATAACGTATGCTAACGGTTCTCCAGTTTCCCTGAAGATATCACCGGATATGTATGAAGTCGTGAGCGGTCTGGCTAAGACAGAACAGATTGCCGGCATGCCATTAATTCATATCAATCCTGATATCATGACCCGGTCTCAGCGCTTGATTAAACGGCTTGTAGATATTGTTACATCCTTCCTGGTACTGGTTCCGCTTTTCCCTGTCTGGATGGTTTTGAGTCTCGCAATAAAAGTGAATTCCCGCGGTACGATTCTCTACCGTCAGGAACGGGTAGGCATGAACGGCAGGAGGTTTGTGGCATATAAATTTCGCTCCATGGTGAAGGATGCTGAGACTGATACGGGGCCAGTGTGGGCGGATGAGGATGATCCACGGATTACAAAAGTAGGTCGATTCATGCGCCGCTTTCGATTGGATGAGATACCCCAATTTATAAACGTAATCCTGGGGCACATGAGTGTAGTAGGCCCCAGGCCGGAGCGCCCATATTTTGTACAGCAGCTGAGTGAAGAGTTCGCCTTTTATTACAGGAGGCATAAGGTACGCCCAGGTATTACAGGGTGGGCTCAAATTAAACATCCCTATGATTCGGATCTGGAAGACGTTCGCGAGAAACTGAAATACGATTTCTTTTATATTGAGAATGCCGGATTGTCTCTCGATATGAAAATCATGGTCAGTACAATTGCGGTAATGCTCTCCGGAAAGGGGAGATAGATTTTTTATTTTCTATTTTTGATTCCCCGAAGGATTCTTTGAGATTATTGATTTTTAGTTTTGCCGTAAGCCGTTAACTACTCTCCATTAACTTGTGACGAATAATGATATGATGGAAATCGATTTGAAAAGCGCCCTTTCCGGTCTATTTTCCATCTAACTTATACTTCCACACACTAAGGAGAAATGATAAAAGCCCAGCGATTTGAAAAACTGTTTCTCAGTTTAGGATTCCTTCTGCTGATTGGTGGGATCCGGGGGCAGAATCTTGTCCGGTCTGAACCCCCTTCATTCTATCTCGCAGAACTAGGGGCGATTACTGTTGGTGTAGCTGATGGATACCTGAGCAATCGCTGGGACCATACCTGGCAGGTTGGGGAAGGATTTGGTGGCAGTGTACTCACTAAAACTAATTGGGGGGAAAACCGATTCCGGAAAAACCGACTGAAATTCTATCCAGCACTGGAGGGGACAGGATCTGCAAACGGAGCTGATGTAAACAGAAATGGAGCTGTTCTGGATGTTGCACCTGTGGTGACGGTTCTCGCCCGTTATCATCTGCCTCCTACAGGTAGATATAATGTAGTGCTCTGGTCTCGTTTCGAGAAACACTCCATCCTGAGTGGTGAAAATATCTATCCCTTTGAATACGATTTCAGTCCTTGGCAGGAACCGGGCCGGACAGCCTTCCATGGCAGCGACTCCTCATGGGCAGAATACGATGTAGGCGATGGGGGAATCATTTTGTTTTATCCGGGAGGAGAAATTACGGCAGCTAAATCAAATCCCATCTGGGGGCCGGGTTATACAGGTCAACTGCTGTTTTCGAAGAAAGCTCCCAGTTTCACTCATATAGGTTTCAGGCATAAGTTTTTCGAGAATTTGCAGTTTTCTGCTATTCACGGATGGCTCAATTCAAACCTGGATGACTCTACCTACATAGATGTTTACGGACCGTATGGAGGATTACCGCTGGTAAGGAAGTATGTTGCGGCACACCGCTTCGATGTGTGGATAAAAAAGAATATCCGGCTCGGTTTCGGTGAATCGGTCATTTATGGAGGACGAGGGGTAGAGCCGGCGTATCTGGTTCCGTTTATTTTCACCTGGTCGTCCCAGCACGACTTAGGCGATTCTGATAATCTGCAGATGTTCTTCGACTTCGACTGGGTTATAAAGCATTTGGGGAGGTTTTATGGGGCTTTCTACCTGGATGAATGGGACTTTGTGGACACCTTTACCGACAGCAGCCGGAGTTGGACAGCATATCAAATAGGAGCAACTTTCACCTTACCTGTTTATAAAACTTGGACTCCGTTACTGAGAGTGGAATATACCCGTTTGTCACCCTACGTCTATGTACATAGGAGTCAGGTAAACAGTGTTGAGCATCACGGACATTGGCTCGGTTACTGGTCAGGGCCTAATTCCGACTGCTTCTTTGCCAGCGTGGATATTATGCCGCGGAAGAATCTTTGGCTGCAGCTGTTTTATCAGTCTACGCGACGCGGAGAAGTAAATGACGATACAATTAAGGATCAGTACAACCTTCAGACAGTAGAGTTCCTCTATAAGACGTATGAAGGGGAAGTGGAAACCCGAACCGTGATGGGCCTTAAAGCTGTCGCAGCCCTAAGCTCTTGGTTAAAGCTGGAACTGAGCCTCTATAGCGATAACTGGATTCAGCGCCTTGATGAGACTGGGCTCAGTCGAGAATCTGATCAGAAGGTGGATGCCCTTGTAAAACTGGTCATAGGATTGTAGATTTAACTGAGCTACTTTTTATTGTGTAACTTATAAGAGTTGAACCGGGGAATTGGATGGCAATTTCTCGTCTCAAGGTTTAACTTCCTGACCGAAATTGACTACTCACGACCAGAGGTTTTAAACTGATGTTAGCATTGCGGACTATACGGGACCATCCGGATATTGTAACTAAAGGGGCCGCCAACAAGGGCGAAAAAGTTGATATTGATGCTATTCTCGCTCTGGATGGAGATGTACGCCGTATTATCAAGGATGTAGAGGAACTGAGGGCGCGAAAGAATCGGGCCAGCGCTGAGATCAGCAAGCTGAAACAGGATAGGGAAGATGCAACTGCCCAGATTGCTGAAATGCAGGACGTCTCCAGCCGTATCAAAGAACTGGATTGTGACCTTGCAGCGAAACGAGAGGAACTTCATGAGAAAATGATGTGGGTTCCCAACATTCCTCATGAGTCTGTCCCTATCGGAGAAGATGAGTCAGCAAACGAACATATCAGAAGCTGGGGAGAGATGCCGGAGTTTGATTTTGAGCCTAAGTCACACCTGGACATTGCTGCAGAATTGAAACTTCTCGATATGGAACGGGGAGCTCTCATTTCCGGTTCGGGGTTTCCACTGTATACCGGGCAGGGAGCAGTATTGGAGCGAGCCCTTATTAACTTTATGCTGGATCATCATCTGCAGAAGGGGTACCGTGAAGTGCGAACACCTTTCATCACGCTTCGGCAGTCAGCGGAGACGACGGGACAGCTCCCCAAGCTGGAAGATGACATGTATGTTGTGGAGCAGGATGATCTATTCCTGATTCCGACAGCTGAAGTTCCAATGACGAATATCCACAGAGATGAAATCATGAGCGGAGATGACCTCCCCATCCATTATGTTGCCTACTCGCCGTGCTTCCGGAGGGAGGCTGGTTCTTACGGTCGTGAAACCCGGGGGCTGCTGCGAGTTCATCAATTCAATAAGGTGGAGATGGTCAAATTTGTAAAACCAGAAAGTTCTTATGACGAGTTGGAGACATTGACAACAGATGCTGAAACTGTTCTGCAGGCTCTTGGGCTGCATTACCGGGTGGCACTCCTCAGTACCGGAGACTTGAGTTTTGCAGCAACAAAGTGTTACGACCTGGAGGTGTGGGCTCCGGGTGAAAAGCGGTGGCTGGAAGTATCCAGTTGCAGCAACTTTGAAGATTTTCAGGCTCGGCGGGCCAACATTCGCTATCGGAGAGAAGACGGGAAGACAGCTTTTGTTCATACCCTTAACGGCTCAGGTGTGGCGACTCCCCGGCTTATGATAGCCCTGCTGGAAACGTATCAGCAAGATGATGGAACGGTTTGGATACCGGAACCGCTCCAGCCGTATACCAATACATCAGTCTTGAAATAACGTAGGGTGGGCTGCCTATGATCCGAACAGTGTTTGTCCTGATAAACCATCTCATCTGGACAACAATACTCGGGTTGGTCATCATATTAATTTCACCTTTTGACCGTAAGGGGCGTGGCGGAGGGAGAATCACGCGTCTATGGTCGTGGATTATACTGAAAGTCAGTGGTGTCCGGTATCGTATTCCAGGGCTGGAAAAGCTGGACCGTAAGAAGCACTACTTTTTTGCAGCGAACCATGAAAGTGCCTTTGATATTCCTCTCTGCTTTGCCGGTCTGCCTTTTCATGTAGTGTCCTTAGCCAAGATAGAGCTAAAAAAAATTCCCTTTCTGGGCTGGGCTATGAGATGTACAAAACATATTTTTATTGACCGTTACAGGATGAGAAAAGCAGTGGAAACTATTCGAGAAGCTGAAGAGTCTCTCCAGAAGAATCCCCGTTCCGTGTTAATTTTTCCCGAAGGAGAAAGGAGTGTCACAGATGAGATGCTCCCTTTCAAACGGGGCGCTCTCCGGTTGGCTGTCAATATGGGGATGCCCGTGGTACCCATGGCCATATGTGGCACACTTCAGATCAACAAAATGGGTTCTTTCCGCGTCAGGGGAGGAGATGTGGAACTGCGAATTGATCATCCCGTCGAGACAGTTGAGTGGCAGGGGAGGAATGCCAAGGAGTTCACCGATCTGATAAGGGCAAAAGTATTCGCTATGAGGGAAGCGTGGCGGGCAGATAAGAAAAAAGGTCAAGCAGGTGAGGTGGTATGAACTTCTGCAATTTTAATTTTCCAACCTCTTCTATTTATGAATCTAAGACTGGATGGATGCGGGAGGAACGGTTGGTTCAATGGTGGTTCAGCCTGCCGGCAGGGAGCCGTCTGACAACGGTGGCGGGAGAGACGATCCATCTATTGGAGCATGGAGAGAGGAATCGGTATGACGGCCCTGATGTGTGCGGCACTGTACTGGTTTCATCAGAGGGACTGTTGAAAGGGGATGTTGAATTCCATCTACGGGAGCGGGAGTGGAATTATCACGGGCACCACACAAATACCCGTTATATGAATGTTATTCTTCATGTGATTATGACGGTTGATGCTTCCCGGTGCAAGAATGCCGATGGAAGGGCTGTCTCTGCTATAGTAGTTCCCGAGTTAACCGTGGGGAGGTTGTCCCCAAATACGTGCCCGTTGGAAGGAGAAATCAGCTCTGAGGCGGTCTTAACTGAATTGTGGCCATTGGCCTTTATTAGATGGCAGGAGAAAACATCAGCAGCGAGAGAAGCCGTCATGAAATGTGGAGATTTCAGGCAGGCGTTTTATGAATCTACGTTCTGGGCTCTGGGTCTGAAAGGGAATGAGGAGAGTTTCCTCCGCCTGAGCCAGCTATCCCCGTTGAGTGAGTTGGAGAGTCTAGGAGATGTAAAGAGGATTCGGGAACGTCTTTTACACGTAAGCGGTATTGGGACTGTGGGTAACCAGAACGGAAATTCCTTGATCTGGCGACGATGTGGGATCCGGCCAGCGGCTCATCCGGAGAAACGAGTGGGGTTCGGGGCTGCCGTGGCAGACAAACTGTTAACGGGATGGGCGCCGTGGTCTGATCCTGAATACGGAACATTCCCGGATCTTTTCCGTTTGTTCGGCAAAGCACTCCTCGGTAGAAGCTGGTGTTGTGAGTGGTTAGGGAATGTAGTGGTTCCCTTTCAAGCTGCATGGCAGAAAAACAGTGCCGGAAAAGTCAACGAATTAATTGAGAAGTGGTGGACATTGAAAAGTGGTCAGTCTTACGGGAAACTGGATCGTAGATTTCGGGAACATATAAGACCTGAGGTATTGAACTGTTTTGGAGTACGTCAGGGACTGTTGGCGCTTCAATTGCGATACTGTAATGAAAAACTGTGTGATCTGTGTCCGTTGAAGGAGTCGTAATGGCAGTTTTTTCTAGAGATGAAATGAAGGAATTGTGCTTGTCTCTGAAGGAGGAGGGGAAGTCAGTAGTATTTACTAACGGCTGTTTTGACCTGCTCCACCGCGGTCACGTAGAGTTGATCAGGCAGGCCAGGGGGTTGGGTGACTGCTTGATTGTCGGACTGAATTCGGACGGATCTGTGGAAAGACTAAAAGGTGCCGGCCGTCCATTGCAGTCAGAGGAAAACAGGGCTGCCGTTCTCGATGCATTGGCGGATGTGGATTATGTGACGATCTTCGAAGAGGAGACACCCTTGGAGCTGATTTGTGAACTTCGACCTGATGTTTTAGTGAAAGGTGCTGACTATTCTGAAGAGAAAATTGTAGGAGCAGAGGAAGTGAGTTCTTGGGGCGGTCAAGTTGTACGAGTTCCCCTGATTGAAGGAGAGGCTACCCGGGAGATTATCCGACGGGCAGGAGCTCTGGGCAGGGAGAAAACTTCTTGATGTATAAAGCACTGAAAAGTAACTTCGACCTCTTTGCAACTCATGAATAAGCTTCCTATGATACATGTCTGGCTCTTTTCTGGAGCCGTATCTTTGATGGTGGCAGCCGTTCCTCATAGTCCCGACTCCACGATTGTTGATAGCGCTGCTTTGGAACTGTCTGATGTCATCAATGATTCATTGGTGACTCCATTTAAAGACGTGCCCTCAGTCCATCATATAGACCCTGGTAAGGGTTTTTCCTTTATTTTGTCGGATGCTAAAGGACTTTTTGCAGAAGCCCTTATTGCCGACCAGCATAACGATACACTAGAGGTAGTATATCTCATCGACAAGATAGTGGTACTGTTGAATCAGGCGGAGCAGCTAGGTGAGATGTCTGCGGATGATAAGGAAGAGTTTGACCGTTTCGAGTCTACGTTGCTCTATTCGTACGAAAATTACTTTAAAACTATCACTCAGGGTGAAACTCCAATTGCCACTGCCAGCCTACGGGAGGAACTGGCCGAATACATGGAGCCTCTGGAGTTCGAAATTAACGGTACCAAATTCCAAGTAATTGATGATCGTGAGGGACACATTCCGCTGGTTATGAACAGCCGAGTGGAGCAGGCTATCAAATTCTTTCAGACGAAAGGTCGGCGAAGTTTCCAGATTTGGTTGAACCGCTACCCGGAATACAAAGATATAATCACGGACATCTTAACAAAAAATGAACTTCCCGAAGAGCTTCTCTTTTTAGCGATGATTGAAAGTGGATTGAACCCAAAAGCATATTCTCGGGCTCATGCTGCAGGAATGTGGCAGTTCATCAGTTCTACCGCCAAGCTGTATGGACTGAATCGTACCTGGTGGGTTGATGAACGGCGGGATCCGGAGAAGGCGACAGAGGCGGCAGCAGCCTATCTGAAAGATCTTTTTCTGGAGTTTGATGGTTGGTATCTTGCTCTGGCAGCATACAATTCCGGTTCTGCCCGGGTTAACCGGGCCATCAAACTTCATCAAACAACAGAGTTCTGGCGTTTAAATTCACTTCCAGGTGAGACACGAAACTTTGTACCTACTTTTCTTGCTGCGGCTATCATTACCCGGGATCCTGAACGTTATGGATTTAAGACACTATCCTCAAAAGGAATATTACTGGATAAGGTTGTTATAGAGAGGAGTGCTGATGTTACCGTTCTGGCACGGTGTGCCGACATTTCTGTGGAGGAATTAAAGAATATTAATCCGGAACTCAGACAATTTGCTACACCACCTGATCAGACATATACCCTAAAACTCCCTGCAGGAAAGAGAGAAACCTTTGCAGCAGCTTTCAACGCTCTGCCTGAGAGTAGTCGTTTTGCGCCACAGTATCGCCAACATCGAGTCCGACAGGGTGAAAGTCTTTCGGCCATTGCTTCTAGATACCGTGTTTCAATGCACGATATCGCTTCTGTTAATAAAATCAGGAACTATAACAGAATCCGTGAAGGGACTAAACTTATTATCCCTGTTCCATCTGCGGCAACAAGTGGACCGGTAGCATCAGCATTGGTTCAGAAATCCCAAAAGACGGCTACTTATAAGGTAAAAAAAGGGGATACCCTCGGACATATAGCCCAACGGTATGGTACAACAGCACGAAACATTCGTCGGTGGAATGGGTTGCGTTATGGATCTTACATCTACCCCGGTCAGAAATTGACTATCCCGGTGACATCATCGTCACAAGTAGCATCTTCTAAGGGGGGTTCTGTGAAAGAGATTTATATTGTACGCAGAGGAGACACATTGAGCCAAATCGCTAGTCGTTATCGTGTTCCTATTTACAAAATTGAGCGATGGAATAATCTCAGCAGGAACAGCTTTATCCATCCCGGACAAAAGCTGGCAATCTACATCAAGGAGGGGTAAGTTTCCCTGCTTTGAAAGAGCAAGTCAGATAAGATATGACAAAAGCAGACATCATTAACAGTGTGGCAGCGGCTACCGGTCTGACCAAGGTAGAGACAGAGGCTGTGCTGAACGGAATCATGACGACCATAATAGAATCCCTAAAACGGAACGAACGGGTAGAGCTCCGCGGGTTTGGAACATTTGGAGTGAAACGCCGTGATCCCAGGAAGGCCCGGAATCCCGGAACGGGAGAGACTGTCTATCTGCCTGAAAGGTGTGTACCAACATTCAAACCATCGAGCGTCATGCGCAAAGTTGTAAACGACGCTCTCATGAAGTAAGGATATTCATGCCCAGCGGAAAAAAACGTAAAAGACGCAAGATCAAGACACATAAGCGGAAGAAACAGCTGCGTCTGAACCGTCACAAGAAAAAGAAGTAGCATTCATCTTACCTGAAGGGCATGAAGGCCTCCCGCCGCAGCATCCTGATTCTCCTCACGGGAATGCTGACAGTTCCCTGCCCATCTCTCTATGGGTGGGGATTCCAGGCACATAAACTAATCAACAGGAAGGCCGTGGAACTGCTCCCCGGACCGTTGGGAGAGTCCTTCACGTCACATATCGACTATATTTCCGAGCACTCTATTGATCCCGACCTGTGGCGGATGAAAGGAGACGATCCCCATGAGGGACACGGCCACTTTATTGACGCTGATCTATATGACGATTTCCCCTTCGACAGCATCCCGCGGGAGAGGTCTGAAGCAGAGGCCAGGTTTAGTGCAGATACTCTTTCTTCATGGGGAACAGCGCCGTGGCGGATTGAGGACTATGTTCACCGTCTCACTGACCAGTTTCGAACTGGACAGTGGGAAGAAGTGCCACTAACAGCGGCAGTGCTGGGTCACTATGTGTCGGATATCCATATGCCGCTCCATGTAGTGGAAAACTACAACGGACAGCTCTCAGGGAACACCGGTATCCACAAGCGTTGGGAAGCAGACATGGTTGACCGCTATCTGCTGGATGCCGTCCAGCCCAAGGGAGTTCCTGCTCCCATCGCTGATCCAGTGGAGATGGCATTTACTATTGTGAAGGAGTCGTATCCCCTTCATTTCGAGTTACTGCGGGCAGATTCCCAGGCTCGTTCCGGGATAACTGAGGAACAGCAAGAACTGATCTCCAATCGCGACACCTCTATGGTAGGTACCGATTACATCGAGGTCCTCTATCGCGAAACCGGAAACATCGCCAAGGCTCGCTTGGAAGATGCCGCTATCCGTGTAGCGTCCTACTGGCTGACAGCGTGGAGAGCAGCCGGCAGTCCACCTCCCCCCAGACAACAACAAAGTAGATAATCGTGGTTTCAGACAATTTTTCGATCTTTGATCCTTCGGGTGACTCGCCCACAGTTCTCACTGTTTCCGAGATTACAGCCCAGGTCAAAACTCTTTTAGACAGCACTTTTCCATCTGTCTGGGTGGAAGGTGAAATCTCCAATTTCAAGCACCATACTTCCGGTCATATGTACTTTACTCTGAAGGATGATCAAGCGGAACTGAGAGCAGTCATGTTCCGGGGTGACAACAGCCGGCTCAAGTTTACACCCGAGAGTGGGATGAAAGTCCTTGTTCACGGTAAAGTAACAGTTTATGAAGCTCGCGGGGTTTACCAGATCATCATCAGGGAGATGGAACCGGCTGGTCTCGGTGCTCTATACCTTGCCTTCGAGGCGCTGAAAAAGAAGCTGGCGGCGGAGGGTCTCTTTGACGATGAGCGGAAACAGCCATTGCCGTCCTATCCTGCCATCGTGGGGGTGATTACTTCCGGTACCGGCGCAGCCCTTCAGGACATCCGGAATATCCTGACACGCAGGGCGCCCCATGTGAACATTGTGGTACGTCCCGCACTGGTGCAGGGGAAAGAAGCTGCTGAAGATATCGTGAAAGCACTATCAGATTTTACGGAATGGGGTGGCGCTGATGTTATCATCGTGGGACGGGGAGGAGGATCTCTGGAAGACCTGTGGTGCTTCAACGAAGAGAGGGTAGCAAGAGCCATTGCAGACTGTCCCGTGCCGGTCATCTCTGCTGTAGGTCACGAGACCGATTTTACCATTGCTGATTACGTAGCGGACTATCGGGCGCCTACGCCTTCTGCAGCGGCGGAGATTGTATCGCCATCGCTGGAGGATCTGCTTTCGTATCTAAGTGAAACTGACCGGCGGATGGTCGAATCTGTTCACTGGCGTATCGAAACGGCATGGCAGAGGCTGGATGGGCTTACAACCCGGTACGGCTTCCAGCAGCCCCAGAATCTTGTAGACGAAAAACACCGCCACCTGAACGAAGTGGAAAAGAGGATTGGTCAGCAGATTGAGTTTATCCTGAGTCTGCAGCAGTCGAGATTCCAGGGACTCAATGACCGCCTCCTGGCTGCCAGTCCGAAGAACATCCTCGAGCGGGGTTACTCTATTGTACATACCCTTCCCGGTCGGCAGATTACAGCCAGCGTGGAGAAACTCAATGTGGGAGAAGAGTTTGGTGTGATTATGTCCGATGGAGAAGTGACTGCCGTGCCGCAGGAGATTCGAGAGAAGAAGTGAATAGTGAGTAGTAGAGTAGTAAGGGAAAAGCAGTGGCAGTAGCAGTTTGCCAGTCGCAGTAAAAACAGAGAGAGGTGGAACTCTTCAATGAAATACCGATAGATAACATGTTTTCAGTTAGGTAAGATATCCTAAATTTGCAATAACGAGGATTTAAGAATGGCAGAGAAGAAGAGACTCAAATTTGAAGAAGCGGTAGCTCGATTGGAGGAGATTGTCCAGCAGCTTGAGGCGGAAACAGTATCTCTGGAGGAGAGCTTGAAGCTGTTCGAAGAAGGAATGAATCTCACCAAGCTGTGCCGGGAAGAACTGACCTCCGCTGAGGCGACTATCAAGAAGCTGAGCCGAAATAGTGAAGGAGAATTGGAGACCACAGAGGAACAGTTATGAAGATCGGAATTTGGGCCAATACCGGTAAAAAAGCATTTTGGAAGATGCTGCCGGGTCTAATGGCGTGGCTTCAGGAGAAGGGGCAGTCTGTTTATCTTACTACTCGAATTCATAGCTTGTTGAAAGAAAATGACAACTATGACTACAATGTAATCCAGTCTGCTGAGATGTTTCGGGAGATCGACCTATTGCTGGCTATGGGCGGCGACGGTACAATCCTCTCCGCAGCGCGTGTGGTAGAGGACAGGGGAACCCCAATTCTCGGTGTGCACTTGGGAGGCCTTGGCTTCCTGGCAGAAGGAGGACAGGAAAATCTCAATCACCGGTTGGAGTCTATAATGTCCGGGGACTATATCATTTTCCCGCGGATGGTTCTGGAAGTGAGTATTAACGGCGGCATCACTTACCACGCCCTGAACGATCTAGTAGTAGACCGGGGGGAGAGCTTCCGCCTTTTGAAATGTTCCCTCTCCCTGAATGGAAACCTTATCACCAGCTACTCCGCCGACGGTCTTATCCTGGCGACACCTACCGGCTCCACAGCTTACAACCTGTCCGCAGGTGGCCCCATTGTCGCCCCTTGGCTCTCGCTGGTGACGGTAACGCCTATCTGTCCGCACTCGTTTTCATCCCGGCCCATCGTTCTGCCGGCTGATCAAGAGCTGACCATTACCTTTCCCCATGCGGAAGAAGATTTCCGCCTCACAGTGGATGGGCAGGCTGAGGCGAAGCTGTCGAAAGACGCAGTTTTAATAATCAGGCGGACGGACTACGATATACAGATGGTTACCTTCGAAGACCGTGACTACTTCCACACCTTGCGGACGAAGTTAGGGTGGGGGGAGGAGTAGGAGTTGCAAGTGGCAGTGGCAGTTGCAGTTGGCAGTAGGCAGTTGCTACATGAGATCAACGAGCCGGTTTTAATAGTGTGAACCCAAAGATGACATCTTTGACAAAGATGTCATCTTTTTATTACTGAGTACTTCTTTTTTCATCCTACAGGATTTATCAGATTTGTCCTGTATTTTTCGGTGGAAGTTGAATAAGCATTTGTTTGTGGGAGTAGGTTACTCATAATGAGTCCACATTCTAGTGATTTTCATAATTCGTTTTTCCTCATCAATCTGACACACAATTCGTTGCTGAATATTAGTTCTTCGGTAATAAGCTCCTGAAAGATCTCCTACTAATTTCTGGTATAACGGAGGAGATTGAACTGGATCATTTTCCATTATTTCCATGAGTTTTATTACGCTCTGTTTAAGTTTGGAATTTCTTACTTTTTTCGCATCTTTCCGAGCTTGCCTGGTGTAAACGAGTTTCCATTTCACCAATCTAATTCCTCAACGCATTCTTCTATAGGAGTTTTCATTCCATCTATGTTTGATCGCCAAATCCCTGGAATTGAGGTTAAGTAAAGTGTTTCTTCTATAATCTCTTCATTTATCTCCAACTTTCCATCCCGGACTCAAAAGGCTTCTTTAACTCTATGAGGTGGGTACTATGTCCCTTCCGTGTCAGGAATTTATTTCTGAATTTGTTCCTGAAATTATTAGATATGCTTCTCCTTTGTCTCGCTATACTAATGACAGAAAAATACTTAGAGATATTGTATCTCATTGTCTGAACCTTGATTTTAAGGATTAGGAGGATGAACATGATTAAAGAAAATCGAGATAATAAGGCTAATCATGTAAATCATGGTTCAGACAGTTACCCATGTTCATCCTTTTCCATATAATCTCCGCCGTCAGTCCGCAGGACTGACAGCTAACGTATTGACAGCTGATAAAAATGAACTTGTCAGTTGTGGTGGAGAACATGCGAAAAGCTAAAGCGTCACGCTAAGTATTACAAAGTAAGCCCCGTGAACGGGGTTGTTCTCATCACAGGACGCTTTCCATATAAAGAGTGTCAGGACATAAATCTTGCCCGTTTTTCCATTGAATGCTGCCCATAAATGGTTTTACAGAATTAATAAACTTGGGTCTTTTAGTTCTTTAAATATTCCAATATCCAAGTAGGGTTTCACATCAAAGATGCCAACCTCACCATTTTGAAAAGTGAGTATTAATGTGAAATCTTTTGAACTTGGTTTTACGTCTTTTATTCTTGGATTCATAGTATTAATTATTTTAACGGTTCTATTTTGAAAACAGTTTCGCCTTGTATGGCTAAATCCTAATCGGCCATCAAATCCTCTCTATGAATTTCAATCCAGGCAAGGACTAACTTCAACTTATTAGATTTCAAACGTCCTTCAAGCTATTCTCCGTTCGGTATAGAAAGAACAGCTTCTTGATCTTGGTATTTGACGTGAATATGGGGGGTGTGATGTTTTTTGTTATCAAGATAGTACATCGACACAATAATACCGTAAAACATTGAGATTATTGCCATAATTCTCCTCTTTTCACCTGAAAATACCTCTATGGTTTGATGTTGATTTATGAGTATGAACGATT
>CAZHRR010000016.1:8045-26118 GCA_964534955.1 uncultured bacterium | reverse complement strand
TTGGAACCTATGAATCACAGGATTCCGGTGATGATGCCGCCTGGGCTCTTTTTGAACAGGCCTTGATCTACGAGGAGATGGCGGGTACCGGTCTCGGTAGAGTGACGAGTGAGAGTGAACTTTCTGCCAGGGCCGATCAGTGCTATGAGCAGATTCTGAATGGCTACTCCAGTACAGAAGCAGCCTATTTTCTGCGAGAACTTCTTGGGAAAGAGCATCCTCCTGAAGTTGTATCAGTCCCTGTTCCTGAACGGTTTGCATTACATCAGAACTATCCAAATCCCTTTAACCCGACAACAAAAATATTGTTTGACCTGCCGGAGCCGGGTGATGTAAAGCTGGTCGTGTATGACATTCTCGGCAGAGAGATAGCTACACTCATTGATCAGGAACTAATAGCTGGTTACCACCGGATTGTCTGGAATGCCTCTCAAGTCTCCAGCGGTATCTACTTCTACCGGCTGACTTCTGAGCAGGGTATAAGGACACGGAAGTTGGTGGTGTTGAAGTAATATCTTATCTGATGATTGACATAGTCTCAGTTTTCTCAAGGTTTATGTCATCTCAAAATTTCGGTTATCCAGCTACTTCCATCTCCTCACTGTACTCTCCTAATGTCGCAGCACTGTTGCACTTGGCCCGGTGCAGAAAAGCCTGCTGAGCCGCTGGAACGTTAGCTGCATCTCCGCTCCACGCTTTCAATGCCGCCGCCTGCAAGGCACGACCGTAGGAAAAGCTTAATTTCCACGGCAGATCAACGCCGAGAGCATTCATGGCATTCATGTGCTGGGTAGCGATGATATCACTCTGCCCCCCGGATAGAAAACAGATTCCTGGCACAGCCGCCGGCACCACTCTAAGGAAACACTCCACCGTCGCCTCGGCAACCTCATCCACAGGAGCCTGCTCCGGGCAGTCCAGAGCTGATATGACCATGTTGGGCTTCAGGATCATCCCCTCCAGCAGAACGCCCTGCTTGAACAATTCTTCGAACACTACTTGCAGCGTCTCCTCAGTTTCAACAAAACAGTGGTCAATTGTGTGGACACCGTCCATGAGCACTTCCGGCTCTACGATGGGGACGATTCCGGATTCCTGGCAAAGAGCGGCGTAGCGAGCCAGGGCGTGAGCATTGGCTTCGATACAGGTCCGGCTGGGGATGTCCTCACCAATTGTTATGACTGCCCGCCACTTGGCGAACCTTGCTCCAAGATCGCTATATTCGGCAAGTCGCTCGCGGAGACCGTCCAATCCTTCAGTCACCTTTTCGCCGTCGTAACCGGCCAGCGCCTTAGCGCCTTTATCCACCTTTATGCCGGGTAAAACTCCCTTGTTGCTCAATAATTCTGGAAATGGGGTATCATCAGCCAGGGCGGACTGGCGCAGCGTCTCATCAAACAAGATCACACCACTAATATGATTCTCCATGCCTTCTGTGGTGAAAAGCATATCGCGGTAAGCTTTACGATTCTCTTCAGTACTCTCCACGTTAATAGAATCAAATCGCTTGCCAATGGTTGGAGTACTTTCGTCCGCCGCCAAGATTCCCTTTCCATCTGTCACCATGGCATTTGCTATCTGTATTAAGTCTTCCATTTTTTACCTCTCTTATTTATTATGAACAATTTGCCACGAAGTCACTAAGACACCAAGAAAAGATGAACAATAAAGTACATATCGAAGATTAATGAATAGTTATTTGACATCACTTTCATAAGCCTAGGATAAAATCGTTTATTAAGTTCTTTGTGTCTTCGAGTCTTTGTGGCTTAAGTTAGTTTTTTATCTCATTAAGCATTTCCACAAACCATTGTACCGAAGTATCAAATGGCTTCCCACCTTTGATGCGTTTAAAAGCAATGAGACCCAACTCATCTTTGTTCTCCTGATCCATCCCGACAACACCGCTCTTACCTTTCAGTCCACACTGAGCAGCCAAATTCGCTGTCCTGCGAATCAGATCAAGATCGCGGTCATTAGGTGCAGCCGAACGAGCGAAATATCCACTCTTCTGTACCAATGTCTTATCTGCCCCAAGTTTATCAGCGAACTGCTGGACAAACCACTTTCCGGGATTGATGTCATCCAGTCGAACATGACCGAACGGATCCCTGGGAACCTCCTCACTAGTAGATTCCATCTCAGCTACGATGGTCTCCACACCGGCGCCTTCGCTAAGGAAGATATTAACACCGTCCTTCTCATCCATTCGGTGCAGTAATCGCTCTACCTCGCTGCTGAAATCAATATGCATTTCCGGCACATATACTGCATCTACATCCCAACGATCTCGGGTAATCATTAACTCAGGTAGAAAGCGTCGGTTATTTAAACGAGACCGATATTCTCTTGCTGTAGCCGCTGTAAGCCAGCCGCAGTTACGACCCATCACTTCGTGAATAATGAGTTGACGAGTGCTTGTGGTGTTTTCGTTAGCAATGTTCTCGAAGAAGATCGCTCCCTGCTCCGCTGCTGTCCAGGCACCAAGAGATTGTGTAATGGGAACGACATCGTTATCTACGGTTTTAGGAAGTCCCACTACTGTCAGCTTGTGACCCTCCTCCGATAGTTGAGCAGAAAGAGCAGCTGCCATTGTGTTGGTATCGTCACCTCCGATAGTGTGCAGGATGGTTACTCCGTCCTTCACTAACTGCACAGCAGCCACCTCCAGCGGATCCTCTCCCTCTTGAACGTAACCCTTGCGTATGCAGTCATCTATATTGGTCAGCTTCACACGGCTATTGCCGATTGGGCTTCCGCCGTACTCCATCAGGACTGCACTGTTTTGGCGAACGCTGTCCGGAAATTCGATGCTCTGCCCAAGGAGTAATCCCCGGTAGCCGTTCAAGTAGCCCATGAGTTCGGCATCTGGAGCATTGGCTGAATATTCAGCTACCAGGGCACCTATTGATGCCGAAAGACAGGGTGCCAGTCCGCCGGAAGTGAGAAATGCTACTTTCATTTTATCAAATGTCTTAGTTAATCGACTTGAATTTAGAGTGATTATTTCTCTAAGGAAAGAGTGATTAACATAATCCTTCCGATGTTGATACGTTCATTTCCTACTGATCTTCAAAAACATAGGCGGGTAGGTAACCCATTCCTGGATTAGTGACGGTTAGGGTTTTGATTTTGCCGCCTTGATAAAATTCAACAATAGGATAGAGGTGTTTTGAAGATAAGAAGGAATTACTGCCTGCCCGCCATCTTTTTGGCGGGTTTGAACCGCCGATAGGAGGTGAGTTTAATTTATTCCCGAAAGATGCCGAAAAACCGTTGAATTTTCTCACAGCCTGCCCGACTTCGTCGTTCCCGTCCGAACTGCTTGGACGGGCGGACAGGCGGGCGGCTATTTCTGCACAGCATCCTGTGGATAATTATTTAATTACGTTTTACATATTTACTTCGTGTTATGATTTCTCTATTTCTTTCTGTTCTTTTGTCCCCGACCTGCGGTACCCCGACCTCATACTTCGGTACCGGGCAGGCGGGATCTTCGACTTGATCTATCTACGCAAAGCTTAATCTACGCTCCTGCCGTCACTACGATTGACAAGTACGATAGACAGGTCCATCTACATTTCTACCGTAATTACGATGGACAGGTACAAAAGAACCAAAAAATCACCGGCTGGCACTTCCTTCACTAAAATTCTCCCGTTCGAGCTAAAAAGAAAAAACTTATCACCGATTTTCCCATAGGATGCTTTGCAAAATCGGTTCTTCAGACCCGTCAAAAAGATGGCGGGCAGGCAGTTTTCTTTTCTATACGTGCGCACTGTCGAATTTCTTAACGAGCGGAACTGCAATGCCGGTAATAAAAACCCCTGCAGGCTATTTGCTGTACGATATCCACCGTTGAATACTCCGTGTACTTTGCGATTCCTCGCCTGACCATGTCATTCCTGCCTGTCGTATCGACAGAGCAGACAGGCGGGCAGGTCTATGGTTCTCTGTGTCCCATTTCTGCGTGGAATACCGACCTTTTTGTTTGGACAGGTGCCTTTCTATTATGAGCTGATGGTAATTAATGAGGCTAACCAAATAAACTCAATTTCCAATCACATACATGATAATTAAATCCTATTATCTGTATTTTTTGTTGACATGTAATCTGTATTGGTCTAAATTCTTATTGGAAGTGTAATCCCACTTTCTAACACAGGACAGGACAATGAGTTTAGGATTCTATGTAGCGGAATTCCCATGCCTATCTACGAGTACACCATTAACACAAAACTATAAGAACTGTACACTTCTCCAATCGGACAATAAACAATTTGTAAACACACAAACACCTTTTCCAACACTTCCCTCTTTCACGACTTTATGTAACAGCAATGCAATTAACTCACCTCATTCCCTGGAGGCTAAATCATGAAGGTCAACTGTTGGGACTACATGGACTGTGGTCTGGGACCAGGAGGTCCAAGAGTAAAAGAACTGGGACATTGTCCGGCTGCCACATATATCTCATTTCGAGGTATCAACGACGGTATGGTAGCTGGCAGGTACTGCTGGTACGTTGCGGGAAATCATCAGGACGGCAAACCAAAATGCATCAATGTCCATAAAATCAACGACTGCAAGGAATGCAGTTTTTACCAGCTCATAGAAAAAGAGCAGGGTACGAAGTTTCAGGCTTAAGACCTTATTACCGGAGGCATAATATGAAGCAGTGGCGAACTCCATTGGACCTCGATGATCTTAATCTGCCCCATGGCGATGTACATATCGTCGTAGAGCAGTGTAAAGGGTGCGGATTCTGCGAGGAGTATTGTCCAAGAGACGTCCTGAAGATGTCCACCGAATTCAACCGCAAAGGATACCATTATCCGGAGGTATTGAAGCAGGGCGAATGCGTTAATTGTCAGCTGTGCGAAATGATTTGCCCGGAATTTTCCATCTACTGCACTGAGAGCGATACCTCAAATGATGACCAATCAAAATCTGTTAAAGAGGAAAAATCATGATTAAAGCTGATCCCATCGGTGTTGCTACAGGCAATCACTATATTGACGGCGATCATGCCTGCGCCGAAGGAGCCATCTCCGCTGGATGCCGGTTTTTAGCTGGATATCCAATCACCCCTTCCACTGAAGTAGCAGAACGTATTGCAGGACGCTTCCCGAAAGTGGGTGGTCAGTTTATCCAGATGGAGGACGAATTGGCATCCATGGCTGCAGTAGTGGGCGCCGCCTGGACAGGTGTCAAAGCCATGACCGTCACTTCTGGTCCCGGATTCTCGCTCATGATGGAGAATCTCGGTTTGGCTGCTATGATGGAAGTTCCCTGCTTACTTGTAAATGTCCAGCGCGGTGGACCTTCCACCGGGTTACCCACCCTCACTGGCCAGGCAGACATGATGCAGGCCCGCTGGGGATCCCACGGAGATTACGAGCTTATCGCACTATCGCCTAACTCTCCTCAAGAATGCTTCGACCTCACCATTACTGCCTTCAACCTGTCTGAAAAATGGCGTGTGCCGGTTCTATTCATGATGGACGAGTGCGTCGGGCACATGACCGAAAAAGTCGTAATTCCTGAGGCAGATGAGATAGATATTATGCCGAGGAGATACTATAAAGGTAATAAGGAGAAATACCGCCCATTCAAGTTCAAAGGTGACGGTTCTATCGCTCCTCTTGTAAAGGCCGGGGATGGGTATTACATCCATGTCACAGGACTGACTCACGATGAGCGGGGCTATCCGGTTATCAATGCCGAGGCTCAGGATAAAAATGTACGCCACCTGGTAAATAAAATTCTTCATAATGAAGATAAGATTCGCATAATAGAGGAAGATCAGGTGGAAGATGCAGATGTCGTAGTCATCTCCTACGGCATCTCCTCCAGAGTAGCGCTGAAGGCCGTTCAGGTAGCCCGGGACAAGGGATTTAAAGTCGGTACACTACGGCTCATTACAGTGTGGCCTTTCCCAGAAAAGCGAATCCATGAACTGCGGGACAAGGTGAAAGCATTTGTCGTGCCGGAAATCAATCTCGGGCAGATTGTCCTGGAAGTTGAGCGGTGCGCAGCCGGACAGGCGAAAACCATCCTGGTCTCCCACGCTGGGGGCTGGGTCCATGATCCAAACGACATTCTGAACGCCATCGAGGAGGGCGCAAAATGAGCGAGACTGCTGAGCAGGTTTTGTCCAATGAACTGATTATACCTAAACCGGAAGAGCCCCTTTCCCACCCCATGGAAGAGTACCTCCGCACTGAACGGCTGCCGCACATCTGGTGTCCCACCTGCGGGATTGGAACAATCCTCACCGCCTTTATTGCAGGGCTGGAGAAATCAGAACTGGATCGGGACAAGGTTGCCGTGGTATCCGGAATTGGCTGTTCCGGCCGCGCCGCCGGCTATCTGCGGCTCGATTCCTTTCACTCAACACACGGTAGGGCCATTCCCTTCGCCACGGGACTCGCTCTCGGTAATCCTGAACTCAAAGTGGCCGTTATTAGCGGAGACGGCGATATCGCCGCAATTGGCGGAAACCATTTCATCCACGCCGCCCGGCGGAACATGAATCTAACCACCATCTGCATCAATAATTTCAACTACGCCATGACCGGCGGGCAGGCCGGACCTACAACACCTGAAGAAGCCAATGCCTCAACGGCACCCTACGGCGTTTACGAATTCCCCTTCAATCTCCCCTTCCTGGCTGAATCCAGCGGAGCTGTGTACGTAGCAAGATGGACTGCCCTGCACGTCCGGAGGGTTACCGCTGCCATTTCTGAGGCACTGCTTAAACCGGGGTTCTCGTTCATCGAGGTTGTCTCTCCCTGTCCAACTCTCTATGCCAGGCGCAACCGCCTTGGTACCGGGCTCGACCTGATGAGATTTTACCATGACAATGCTGTCATCGATCACAATGCCCGTACACGAGACATAGATATCAAGTATCAGGACAGCATCGTGATAGGCAAGTTTGTTGATAAAGAGAAACCGACATTCTTAGAGAATAAGGACCGATTTTTGAGGGAAAAACTGGGAGACAGATATATCCCCTATACTGGAGCAACATAAACAGGAGCAAGTTATGGACATTCGATTTTCAGGATTCGGCGGACAGGGCATCATAAAGTCTGGTATTCTCATCGGGAAGGCTGTTTCCCTGTTTGACAACAAGTACGGCACAATGACTCAGAGTTTCGGGCCGGAAGCCCGGGGTGGCGCCTGTTCCGCACAGGTGGTGATTGACGATGACCCGGTTCTATACCCTTATATAGTTGCGCCGGAGATACTTGTAGCCATGTCCCAGGAAGCTTATGAAAAGTTCATCGGCGACCCCGTTAAGGGGAGCATCGTTCTCATTGATACCGACTTGGTGAAACCTAAAACCATTCGTAAAGATGTAAAAATGTATTCTATCCCCGCTACCAGGATTGCGGAAGAGATGGGCAACCGCATCTTTGCTAATGTAGTAATGGTTGGCTTCTTCACGGCAATTTCCGGCGCCGTGTCTGAAGATGCTGTCAAACAGGCACTCCCCGGCTCAGTACCGGACCGATTCATAGATAAGAACATTAAAGCGTTACAGAAGGGATTTGACTATGGGAAAGAACTCCTGGAAAAAGAGAAACCATCTAGAAAAAGAAAATCTAAAAAGAAATCTCTCATAAAAACGTGAAACAGATAGCTCCAAGAATTGTGATATTTTCCAAAAAACAACTGATTGACCACCCCTCTTTCCCCTCCTTGGCAAGGAGGGGAAGAAAGGGGAAATCCTCTTATCCTTTTGGTACTTTTGAAGCCAACATAATTCCACAAGATTTTCGGCACTCCATGTGGCTGGGCGATGTCCTGTCCTGCAAAACCTCATTCCTATCAGAGGTTATCATGCAGTACTTCCCGTCCTCCTGCAGGAGTGCCGCAGATTTAACATGAACGCTAATGAAAACCAGTACTAAACAGGTCCGGCGAAACGGCAAGACAAAAACTGAGCAGCTCCGTTTGGAAGTCTGCAAAGGGACCGACTGCACTGCTAATCGTTCCTATCAGGTTCGGCAGTCCCTGAGAAACGAAATTGACAAGCGTGGACTGTCTGACCAAGTGACAATAGCTGCCCGGGAATGTTGTGGGCTGTGCGATCAGGGACCGACGGTGGCAGTTGAGCCCGGAGGGCTGGTCTATCAGCATGTAGGTCCGGAGATGTCTGGCTATCTTGTGGAGCAGCATGTAGTCCGCGGAAACCGGGCTCTGAAGCTGCTCGACGACATCCCGGAAGAAACCGCCAACGGCTATCCTCACATGTGGGATGTGGACTTCTTCAAACATCAGCGGCTGGCGGTGCTTTACCGGCGGGGACTCATTGATCCCGAAAATATTGACGACTATATTGCTCTAGACGGTTACGAAGGCCTCGCTAAGGCAATACTGGAGATGACTCCCCAAGAAATAATAGACGAAGTGAAAGCTTCACAAATCCGCGGCAGAGGCGGCGCAGGTTTCCCAGCCGGTTTCAAGTGGCAGTTCTGCTACGATGCTCCCGGAGATCAAAAGTACCTCATCTGCAATGCTGACGAGGGCGACCCTGGCGCTTTCATGGACCGCAGTGTGCTGGAGGCTGACCCTCACGCCGTGCTGGAGGGGATGGTCATCGCGTCAAAAGCTATCGGCGCGAGCCAAGGCATTGTCTATGTACGAGAGGAATACCCCCTGGCACTGAGGCGCCTTGATATCGCTATCCGGAAAGCAGAGGAATACGGTCTGCTGGGCGACAATATTATGGGGAGCGAACACAGCTTCCACGTGACATATATACGTGGTGGCGGAGCTTTTGTCTGCGGTGAAGAAACAGCACTTATTTCTTCCGTGGAAGGCTATCCCGGTCGACCCCGACCTCGCCCCCCCTTCCCTGCGCTGAAGGGTCTTTGGGATAAGCCCACAACCATTAATAACGTGGAAACTTTGGCTAACATTCCGCTCATCCTCCGACGAGGGGGCGACTGGTACGCCGGTGTCGGAACTGAGAAGTCCAAGGGGACAAAAGTTTTCTCCCTCGTGGGGAAGGTGAATAACACCGGCCTGGTGGAGGTTCCCATGGGGACTACACTGCGCACTATTATTTTCGATATCGGTGGTGGAATTCCGGACGGGAAGAAGTTCAAGGCGGTGCAGTCGGGCGGTCCTTCCGGCGGATGCATTCCGGAGAAGCTTATTGATCTTCCAGTGGACTACGAGGAACTCACCAAAGCCGGGGCTATCATGGGTTCCGGTGGGCTCATCGTTATGGACGAAACGTCCTGCATGGTGGACGTGGCCCGCTACTTCCTCAACTTCCTCACGGAGGAATCGTGCGGGAAGTGTACTCCATGCCGGGAGGGTATCTACCAGATGTACGATATCCTGTCCGTCATCACGGAAGGGAGAGGAACCCCCGATCAGCTGGAGGTTCTGGATGAACTGGCACCGGTGGTAAAGGACGCTTCCCTCTGCGGATTAGGGCAGACTGCGCCTAATCCTGTCCTCACTACCCTTCGCTTTTTCCGGGACGAGTACATCGCTCACATCGAAGAGAAGAAATGTCCTGCGGGAGTTTGCAGAGAACTCATCACCTACAGCGTTGTGGATGAGCTTTGCACCGGCTGCCTCGCCTGCAAGAAAGACTGTCCGGAAGATGCCATAACCGGAGAGAAAAAGGAGGTTCACGTCATTGACTCAGTCCTCTGCATCAAGTGCGGAGCGTGCTTCGAGGTGTGCAATTTCGACGCCATCATCAAGACTTGAGGATATACAATGAGTGCTATGACACCGGAAAAATTAGCTGAGATTCGCGAGAAGCGGCTGGCAGAGCGCAAGTTAGGCGGCGACGGTCCCCGTGCTAAGATTACTGTCCATATGGGAACCTGCGGGATTGCAGCAGGCGCAGGGAAAATCCTCGACCGGGTTACAACTCTGATAGATGAGCACAAGACCAAAGATGTATTGCTCTTAACCTCAGGTTGTGCAGGACTTTGCAGCATGGAGCCATTAATGACGATTCAAACGGCCGGTAAGCCGCCTGCCAAATACGCAGAACTGACGGAGCATAAAACAACAAAGATTTTCAAGGAACACGTATTGGAAGGAAAGATCTCCGAGAATTATCTGCTGGCTATCGGCAGCGAGACAACTCGTTAGGAGAAATAGAATGAATCTGGAAAAGATTGACGCAATCATGCAGGCTCACGGCTACCGAGAGTCAGGCGTGATTGCCATGCTGCAGGACATCCAGAAAGAGGAGCGTTATCTGCCGCAGAGTGAGCTCCGGATGCTGGCTGAGCGCGTCGGCATGCCCCCAAGCCGCGTCTATTCCCTGGCTACCTTCTACAAGACGTTCAGCCTGAAGCTCCGGGGACGCAACCTCATCAGTGTCTGCCTCGGGACAGCTTGTCACGTTCGGGGCGGCGGACTCATTATGGATAAACTGACGCGCGACTTGGGCGCTGCTCCCGGAGAGATGACCAAAGACGGCCGCTTTACTGTGGAGCCTGTCCGGTGTGTAGGGTGCTGCGGGCTGGCGCCGGTGGTGGTTATTAACGCAGATTTCTACGGCAAGATGACTCAGCGGAAAGCGCCGAGAATATTGAAGAATTACGAGTAAAAGTCGAGATGATAAAACTCACCATTAACGGCAAGGAAATCGAAACCCGGGAAGGGTTGACACTGTTGGACGTTTTCCGGCAGAATGGTATTCGGGTACCCACCCTCTGCCACCACGAAGCGGTAACACCTTACGCTGCTTGCCGCCTCTGTCTGGTGGAGGTAGCTGCCGGTCCGAGGAAAATGCTAACGGCTTCCTGTATGTATCCGGCATCGGATGGTATCGAAGTGGAGACAGAATCCGAACGGGCTGTGAAAGCCCGCCGAATAGTAGCGGAGCTCCTTTTGGCTCGCTGCCCGGAGGTGCCGGAAGTCCGGAGAATTGCAACCGAGCTCGGTGTAGATGAGACACGCTTTCCCAAGCGGGAAGAGACCTGCGTCCTGTGCGGTTTGTGTGTTCGCGGCTGCCGGGAGATTGCAGGCGTGGGAGTCCTCGACTTCGCCAACCGTGGCGCTTTCGCGGAAGTGGTAACACCGTTCAAGCTGCCGTCAGAAATGTGCATCGGCTGTTCCACTTGTGTCTATCTCTGTCCCACCGATACCATTCAATTGACCGAAATCCGCCGGCTGGAAGCGCCCCACTCCTTCAACGGCGACGGAGACGGCATCAAGTGTGTCCTCTGCGGACAACACCAGATTGACCACCAGTTTCATGATGTAGCAGAGATGTTGACGTGAAAGATGAGCTGAAAATCGGTATCTTTATCTGCGACTGCGATGGGCAGATTGCCTCCGCCATTGACATGAAGGAAATCAGCAGCCGGTTATCTGACGCCGATAATATTTCTACAGTCACCACTCTCCCCTACGGATGCAGTCCCGATGGCGAACAAGCGATTAAAGAGAACATCCAGACTGACAGATTGAACCGTGTGGTCTTACTGGGCTGCTCACCGCGGATGATGGAAAAGCGATTCCGTCATGTCTGCGCCAACGCCGGACTGAATCCCTCACTGCTGGAAATTGTCAACCTCCGCGACCAGTGCGCATGGGTGCATCAGAACAGTAACGGAGCCGCCACCCGCAATGCGTGGAGCATGGTGCAGGCAGGTCTGGGCAGAGCCCGGAAGCTGACTCCAGTGGAACCTGCATCTGTTAAAATCCGTCAGGAAGCAGCAGTGGTAGGCGGAGGGACAGCTGGAATGACGGCGGCTCTCTCCCTGGCAGAAAGAGGTGTCAGCGTGACGCTTTTCGAGAAGAGTAAAGTATTAGGCGCTAGCGCACAGAAAATGGCGGGCACTACCCCACAATCCCGAGAAGCCAAAGATACGGCGGAAAGATTGGTGACTGCTGTCCAGTCGAGTACGAAAATTGCCATTCTCACAGAATCAGAAATCACAAACATCTCCGGCACTTACGGCGATTATCGCTTGACATTGAAGTCCAGCGGTAAACGGCGAACGATAAAATGCGGTGCCATTGTTCTCGCCACCGGCACAAAAGAATTAGATGCAAACGGATATCACGGTTGCGGTGACAATCCCAAGATCATTGCGCAGAGTGAGCTTGAGCGGAAAATGGCAGACGAGTCTGAACTTTCCGGCATTCAAAACGTGGTCATGATTCAGTGTGTAGGCGCCCGGAATGAGGAGCGACCTTACTGCGGCCGGACGTGCTGCCTCTCGGCAGTGAACAACGCCATTGCTCTGAAGGAAGCCGCTCCTCATGTCAGCATCACCATCCTCCACCGGGATATGCCGGCTGAACCGGGTCCGGACGGGGTGACGTTGAACAGAGCTGCGGAATTGGGCATCAAGTTCGTTCGCATGAGCGACGAGATGGAACCGAAAGTGGCTCCCAAGACAGTGAGTGGAGAAAAAAGCGACTCCTCAGGTTTCCGGACTCCCTATGATCTGGTGGTTTTATCCACACCACCGGTAGCAAAAGAAGAGTCCCGCCAACTGGCAGAAAAACTGCGAATTCCTATTGACGAATTCGGCTTCATCCCGGATACGCTTCCTAACCTGAAGCCTCACATGTACACTCCGCCGGCAATCCATGCAGCAGGAAGCGCTCACTGGCCGTGTACTACCGAAGAAGCGTCTGCCCAAGGTTACAGTCGCGCCGCCCGGGTGGCGAAACTGGTTCAGGCGGGAGAAGTGACAACCGTGAGAGACGTAGCCCAGGTGAATGTAGACTCCTGCCGCGGATGCGAGACCTGCTATGATGTCTGTCCATTTGATGTTCCTGTCATAAAACCTATCAATGGGAGCGATCCTGTATCCACCATTGATCCGTTCCTCTGCAAAGGGTGCGGGCTGTGTGTAGTACACTGCCCCACCGGCACTACAGTCATGACCAATCTTGATGACGACACAATTTACGCCACTATCGAGGCGGCTCTCTCGGCTCCAGCAGCTGGAACAGTGAAGACTGTCGCTTTCCTCTGCGAATGGAGCGGGTATGCAGCCGCTGATCTTTCCGGTGTTAAACGCCACAACCTACCATCGGAAGTTATTCCTATCCGGATACCTTGCGCCGCCAGACTATCCACCGGGTTGGTTCTGCAAAGCTTTCTGCACGGTGCTGATGGTGTTATTGCCTGCGTCTGCGGAAAGGGTGACTGCCACTACCTCACCGGAAATTCCAGAGCAGAAGAGATGGTGGCTGAGACTGAGAATTTGATTGACCTGCTTGGTATTAATCGAAAATGTTTTCAGATGGTGCGCAGTAATCCGGAGGACTATAAGGAGTTCGCTAACTCACTGAAAGATTTCGTAAAAACGGTCAAAAAAATACAATTAAAATCCACTGCATCCGAGAAAGGTAAGGCAGTAGAAACCCAGACAGGACAAATCGCATGACGGAATCAGCTACAATTACACCCGAGAACGAACTACGGGAAAAAGTCCGTAAAACCAACGCTCTCGCTTGCATGGATTGCGGCAAATGCACCAGCGTCTGTCCGGTAGCTCTCTTCCGGCGCGACTCCACCATGGACGGCCGCTACTCCCCACGAGTAATGCTGACTCGGTCAGTCCGGCAGGATTACGGTGTCATCTTCGAAGATTACGATTTATGGAGCTGCCTGACCTGCCGTAAGTGCGACATTCTCTGCCCGGCTGACATCAAGTATATTGACTTGATGAAGTACCTCCGGGAAACGGCGAGGGAGTCAGGATTTAACAGCGGGAAGTGTTCACACTCCAACGCACTGCAGGCTCTCTCACGTATTATGACCACTGAAGAATTGAAACAGAATCGCCTCTCTTGGGTACCGGACGATCTGGAGATCGCTGAGGAAGGCGACATTTTATACTACGTCGGCTGTGCACCTTACTTCGATACGTTTTTCACCGATCTAAAGCTGACCACACTTGACGCCGCCCGTAGCAGCATCAAAATTCTGAACTCACTAGGGATTACTCCGGCTCTCCTCCCAGATGAACGGTGTTGCGGACATGATTTACTCTGGAACGGCGACATTGGCACTTTCAAGATGCTGGCGGAAAAAAACGTCGCACAGATAAACGATTCGGGCGCCAAAACAGTCCTATTCTCTTGTGCCGAGTGTATGAGCTCATTCGCCAATCTCTACCCTGAATACGGTTTTGAGGTTAACGCTGAGTTGATACATATCAGTCAGTTTTTAGCCGAAAAAATAGAATTGGGTGAGTTGAAGTTGGGCGAAGGAGAAACGGATGTAACTTTCCACGATCCGTGCCGGCTGGGACGACATTTGGGGATCTACGATGAACCCCGGAAGGTCCTTTCTGATGAGAGCGATCACTACCGGGAGATGAAGAACAACAACAAGCGCTCTCTCTGCTGCGGCGTCAGCGCCTGGATGAATTGCGATGTTACTGCCAAGGCAATCCAGAAGGAACGGCTCCACCAGGCGGAAGATACGGGAGCGGATGTACTGTGTGTCGCCTGCCCCAAATGCCAGATACATTTGATCTGCACCATGCAGGACCCGACAGATACTCACAATCGCGACATGAAGATTAAAGACATTTCGTCCATCGCTCTGGAGAGGTTGGACGTATCATTGGAGAACAAATAGTAGGAGGCATCAATGTCTGATAACGGCTTAAGAGTAGGCGTATTCGTATGCGAGTGCGGCAAAAATATCGCCGGATCACTGGATTGTGATGAGGTGCGAGACTATGCCGCCACACTGCCGAACGTAGTCTGTTCAGTTAAAAACCGCTACACTTGCGCAGAACCGGGTCAGGAAGAGATCAAGAAGATGATCAAGGAGCACAACCTGAACCGGGTCATTGTGGCGTCCTGCACACCTCGGATGCACGAAACTACCTTCCGTCAGTGCGTGTCAGAGGTCGGGCTGAACCCGTACCTCATGGACATGGCCAACATCCGGGAGCACTGCAGCTGGACGCACTTGAATAACTGGGACGGCGCCACGGAAAAGGCGAAAGATATCGTCAAGATTGCTGTTGCCAGAGCCAGACTGTTACAGCCGCAGACCGAGACGGAGATCCCGGTACTGAAGGATGTTATGGTTGTGGGTGGCGGTATCGCCGGCATACAGTCTGCACTCGACCTTGCAGATGCAGGATATCAGGTACATTTAGTGGAAAAGGAGGCGTCAATTGGTGGGACAATGGCCAGGCTCGAAAAGACCTACCCCACCATGGACTGCTCTATATGAATACTCGGGCCTAAAATGATGGATGCCGGTCGGCATCCCCGAATTAACCTCCTGACCCTGAGCGAAATAGAAGATATTTCCGGATACATTGGCAACTTCCATGTGAAGGTGCGGCAGAAAGCCCGCTATGTGGACGCCAGCGAATGCACAGCTTGCGCAGATTGCGAAGATGTCTGTCCTGTGGCGGTTCCCGATGAATTCCATCAGGGGTTCTCTTCCCGAAAAGCTATTTACATGCCTTTCCCCCAAGCTGTACCTTCGTCTTACATCCTGAACGAAGCTGACTGCCTGGGACACAATCCCATCGCCTGCGGCAAGTGTGCCGACGTATGCGACAAAGACTGCATAGACTTCGACATGAAGGATGAAATACTCGAGTTTGATGTAGGGGCAGTTATAGTTGCTACAGGAATGGAAGTGTACGACCCCACTGAGATGGATGAATACGGCTACACGCGGTACGAGAACGTCATCACCAGCATGGAGTTCGAGAGGCTCATTTCACCCGGTGGTCCCACGGAAGGTCACTTCGTCAGACCCACGGACAGGAAAACACCCAAGCGGATTGCGTTTATCCAGTGCATCGGTTCCCGTTCCCTCAGCGAGAGGGGCAACCCCTACTGCAGTAACATCTGCTGTATGAATACCATAAAGGACAGTCTCTTGTTAATGGATCACTACCCTGGCACTGAGATCAAAGTATTTTACATGGACATCCGGGCGTTCGGTAAGGGATTTGAAGATCTCTACGTCCGGAGTAAGCAGATGGGCGTCCAGTACATCCGCGGAATTCCAGGTGAAGCGTTTGAAGATCCCAAAACAAGGAACATCTCTCTGACAGCTGAAGACACAGCTACCGGCGAACTTAGGGAGCATGAGTTTGACATGGTCGTACTTGCCACAGGTGTTATCCCTCGACAGGATAGCGAATTTATTCGCCAACTCCTTTCACTCTCCACAACCGAGGATGGCTTTATGATGGAGTCACATCCCAAACTGAAACCGGTTGACGCACCCACAGGCGGAGTCTATTTCGCCGGCTGTGTTGAGGCTCCCAAGGATATCAAGGAGAGCGTTACACAAGCCAGCGCGGCAGCGGCACGGGCTCAGATTCTCCTGAATGCCGGTCAGATCAGCGTAGAGGCCATTACATCCGAGTGCCTTACTGCCGACTGCACGGGATGTCAGGTTTGTGTGAAAGTCTGCCCGTTTAACGCCATCACAGGCGGCGACGCCAAGACCAAGACTCCGGTAGAAATAATCGAAGCCGCGTGCAAAGGGTGCGGCACCTGTGCGGCAGAATGTAATTTCGACGCAATTCTCATGCGCCACTTTGAGGACGCACAGATCATGGCACAGGTTGACGCTATGCTGGAAGAGGACAATCAAGAGAAAGTGGTTGTCTTCGCCTGTAACTGGTGCTCGTATGCTGGGGCAGATCTTGCTGGTCTCTCACGCCTGCAATATCCGTTGAGCCAAAGGATCATCAAAACCATGTGCAGCGGCCGGGTGGATACAAAGTTCATCCTCCGCGCATTTGAGCAAGGCGCTCCTGTTGTCCTCGTTTCAGGCTGTCATTACGTTGACTGTCATTACATTGACGCCAACCGCTGGACTCAGAAGCGTGTTGACAAGCTGTGGGATAAGCTGGAGCGGCTGGGCATCCGTCCTGAGCGACTGCAGTTAGAGTGGATAAGCGCCGCTGAGGGGCAGAAGTGGTCTAAGGTGATGCACGTGTTGGAGGAGATGCGCCAGCAGGTGACCGAAGAGGAAATCAAGCAAACAATGAATGTCCTGAAGGAAGAACGGGAGAAAGCAGAAGCCCGAGAAGCGGCTAAGAAGCTGAAGGAGAAAATGGCATCAAAGGAACCGGAGCCGGCGATGGCGTAAAAAATGGAATGATACCTGTCTGCCGATAGGTAAATAATAGTGGAGAAATAATGGAAGAAGTAGATTTTAAATGCCTGAGATGCGGGCATGAATACAAGGGGGAGTTTGACAAGCAGAATCCTATTGAGAGGACATGTCCGGAATGCGGCAGCAACAGCATTCGCCGGATGAAAAAGCCTCGGAAGAAACCATAATAAATTAGGGAGGATTATAATGGGAAAGAAAAACCACGATTACTTTCGTGCGTTTGTAAACGTAACTAAAGCAATCAGTTCGACATTGGATCTCCAGAAGGTGTTAAGTAAGATCATTGATAACGCCATTGATGTACTCGAGTTAAAGTCAGGTGCTATCAGTCTTTGGAACAAACATCAGAACCGATTGGAAATGATATCACACCAGAATCTGAGCGAGGAATTCCTGAATAAGGGACCCGTTTACGCCGACAAGAGCATGCCCCGGGCTCTAACAACCGGAAAGCCAGCAATTGTCCACGACATCAAAAACGATGACCAGCTTCAGTATCCGGAGGCTTGCAAGAAAGAAGGCATCAAAGCACTCATGTCTATCCCAATCGAATATAAGGGTGATATTATTGGTGTACTTCGGCTGTTTGATTCCAGAACAAGGGAGTTCACTGCTGAAGAAATCGAATTCACTGTTGCCCTTGCTGAACAAGGTGGTATCGCTATCAACAATGCCCTGTACATGACTCAGCTTGAGAAGGATCATCAAAGAGAAATGGACGACTTGTGGGACTGGTTCAGCGGTCTGGTTGATCTACCGCAGTACTAGCTCCAGGGTATCTCAAAAGAAACATGAGGAACTCCTTTGCTGGGAACATCACTAACAGTATCATTGCTCTGGTCTTCCTTTCTCAATCAGCCATAGGGCAGTTGATGTTCGAGGAGGATACAAAGGTACAGAATCAGATGACAATCAGTCTTCCCAATCCCCGATTCACAGGTGATT
>CAZHRR010000016.1:6084-7945 GCA_964534955.1 uncultured bacterium | reverse complement strand
CATCACACTCTTGAGCACATCATCCAGGGTGATAAACGATCTGAACTGTCTGCTGCAGCTCTTGAACAGGAATGTATTCACGATGCTGCCGCTGTAATTGTAATTGCCGCAGACTATAAACGTACCACATGGAAGTATGGCGAGCGCGGTAAGCGGTACGTTCATATGGAAGTGGGACATGCAGCACAGAACATTTCTCTTCAGGCCACGGCACAGGGACTTGGAACAGTCGTCGTTGGAGCTTTCCGAGATAAAGAGGTTAAACAGATGTTGGAATTAGATGCGAGTTTATCACCTCTTATCCTCATGTCTGTTGGGAGACTGTCAGATCCATAGCAAGCCACGTATCCTGACAACAGATTCCCACTGTCAGAGAAACAGCTACATCTTATACTGTCGTTCTACAGCTTGTTTACACAGGAAGAACAAGCCATTATCTACTGCGATTGCATTCTACCGCTTGGCAAATGGTATATAATCTGACAGGGGATTCCCAGTGTATATCTGCCGCGGACGGTAGATCCGCTGATGTTCCTCTTCTGCCATCTCCTTCCACTGGGCAATCCAGCCGGGTAGTCTGCCCAGGGCAAACATCACCGTAAACATTTGCGTGGGTATACCCATAGCACGGTAGATGATACCCGAGTAGAAATCTACATTGGGATAGAGTTTACGATCTATGAAGAAGTCATCCTTCAAGGCGATCTCCTCTAACTCCATGGCTATTTGCAATAGAGGATCAGCTACACCCAGACGTTCGAGGAGCCTATCGGCAGCACCTTTGAGTATTTTTGCTCGGGGATCGAAATTCTTGTACACCCGGTGTCCAAACCCAAAGAGTTTAAAATCCGATTTCTTATCCTTGGCCATATCAACGTATTTCTGATAGTTCTGGCCATCCTCATCGATCATCCGCAGCATTTCGATAACCTTCTGATTGGCACCGCCATGCAGCTGCCCCCAAAGGGCAGAGATCCCTCCAGCAATTGAGATGAACACGTTGGACTGACTGCTTCCCACCATACGAACGGTCGCTGTCGAGCAATTTTGCTCGTGGTCAGCATGCAGCACCATAAGAAGCCGCAGGGCGTCCGCCATAACGGGCTCCACATGGAAATCTTCAGCTGGTACGGCGAACATGGTATGGAGGAAATTCTCTTCGTAGGTAAGATCGTTACGCGGATAAACGAAAGGCTGTCCAATGGATTTTTTGTACGAGAATGCCGCCAGTGTCTTTACTTTTGCCAGAAGGCGAATAATATTTAGATCAACGTCGCCATTTTCTGTATTGGGGTAGAACGTGGAGAGAGCACCGACAGTGGAGGCCAATACCCCCATGGGATGAGCATTCATGGGATAACCGTCAAACAACCTTTTGAAATCCTCATGTATCATTGAATGATGACTAATCTTATCCCTGAACTTATTTAGTTCATCACGATCCGGGAGATGGCCATAGATGAGAAGATAGCAGACTTCAACAAATGACGATTTCTCTGCCAGCTGTTCTATGGGAATCCCTCTGTATCTTAGTATACCCTGTTCGCCATCAATGAAAGTAATGTCACTGGCACAGGAACCCGTATTACCATAGGCAGGATCGAATGTTATATACCCTGTCTCAGCTCTAAGTCGAGTAACATCGACCGCCTTTTCACCTTCAGACCCTACAATAATGGGTAGTTCGATTGTCTGATCTTCGAGAATCAACTTTGCATTGCTCATGATTTTACCTCGGAGTTGTATGCTATATTTATCATTTTAATTAGAGTAAATACCTCGGAACACCTGTTTAAGCAGGCTAAAAGGAATTTACTAAATAGTAAGGAATTCTGAAAGACCCGTGTAGATTTTTCTTAGC
>CAZHRR010000016.1:0-5984 GCA_964534955.1 uncultured bacterium | reverse complement strand
AGGAATTTACTAAATAGTAAGGAATTCTGAAAGACCCGTGTAGATTTTTCTTAGCCCCAACAAATTTGGAATTGACTGTAACATTGTCAGTGGTAATTATTGCGATAATTCTGAGATATATCTACTTTTCGTTTAAGATAAATACACAACCATGTCAGACATCCTTGAAATCAAGAAGATATTAGTCACCACCGATTTCTCGGAGTTTTCACGCTACGCATTTGGATACGCCATTTCTCTAGCTGAAAAGTTCGATGCAGAACTTATCATTGTACATGTAATTCAGCCTACGATAACACCCTCTGATTTTGCTTGGGCCGCACCCCCGCCAAACCTGTCTGGTGAGCAAGATGAGTTACTCAAACAATCCATGGAGAGACTCGTTGACGAGCTGATTCCGGACTCAATCAAAAGCCAGATAATCCTGACTCACGGTACACCTGCAAGGGAGATTATTGAAACAGGTCGGAAGGAAAACGCGGATATGATAATCATGTCCACTCACGGCTTAGGAGGTCTTAGTCATGTCCTTTTTGGAAGCACAGCAGAGAAAGTAGTTCGAAAATCGCCTTGTCCTGTACTTACTATCAGGCATCCAGAGCACAAGGTCGAGATGCCCTGATAAATCCTGAGGAGAAAAAATAATGCGCAAATTTATCATCACCCTTAGCACAAGTATAGCTTTTAGTCTTAATGCTCAGGAGAGAATAAACGTATCCAGCCTCGTTTTCTTCGATGCTACTTATGAAGATGAGGATAACTTCTCTTTCAATATCACACGTACATATCTTGATTTCCGCACGAGTCTATCCGAGGATGCTGCAGCCCGGGTCACCATAGACGCCGCTCGCATTGGAGTAACTGATAATCTTATCGTCCATGAGCGCCTTTCCTTCTTTGTGAAGTACGCCTATCTTGTATGGAACAGTGCCGCAGGTTCATTCCTCATCGGACAACAGCCGACGAACTACTTCGGTCCTGCTACGGCAACATGGGGATTAAGGTTTATTGAGAAGCAACCGACTGACTTTTGGGGATTTGATCCAACAGCAGACTTAGGGCTCGCCTTTCGGAAAAACCTCTCTGACAATCTTCTTATCCATCTTGCCGCCTACAATGGACGTGGATTCAAGTTCGGTGAGAATGATACCCACAAACGTCTTACGGCGCTGATCTCGCTTGGAGAACAGCGGCTGAATACAAATCCCGGATGGAACACTGGAGGAGTTGTATCCTATGAACCTTACGATACTACTGAAAACATATTGAGATTATCAGGCTTCGCCGGATATGCCACAGAGTTGCTCCGCATAGGGATGGAATTCCTCAGATCTGATGACAGTGGGGGGACCAGTGGACAGTTAATTTCAATCTACGCCAACCTTGCTTTTGCTGAAGCTCTGGATGTATTGGCTAGAGTGGATACTTTTGATGAAGACACTAATACAGGAGGGGATAGAGAGACCTACCTCATTGGAGGCATCCATTACAGGCCTACATCGGGATTCTCTATCGCACCCACTCTTCGATATACTTTATACGAAGATGATACAGAACCCAAGATGATTCTCAGACTTAATTTCCAATTCCGATTTTAGAGGGTTAGTCTTTACTGGTTTTAAACCAGTCTGACTTCGTCAACTTTTGCGCTTCTTTCAGATCTTCGACGAAGTCAATCTCAGTACACGGCAGATCTGAGATATCAATATAATAAACGTCCATCTCCGACAGCAGCGGATGGATAGCTGCTTCAAAATAGTCTGCCTTCCCGCCTGAATCTATTAGATGCTCCAGTGAGGATGCCAACTTCTGACCAAAGAGGGAATTAAAACGGGCTACTCCAATAAATTCCCCCAATGTATTTTCCTGAATCAGCTCTTTCCCGATGGCTACCAGTTTGTCCTCAGAGCCGGCGATGACTTTCACCTCTTCCCGCCCGCACTCTTTCACATCTACTGCCATGACATTCTCGTGAGGAGATGCCATGAGCCTCTCTAACAGTTCTTCCGGATAGAGGACGTCAGCGTTCATGAGGAGTGTCTCACTATTCAGAAATTCCTCCCTGCAAAGGTAAAGAGAATAAGCAGTATTGGTTTCAAAGAAGTGCTCGTTCGTTATGAAAGTGACTTCAAAATCAGGATATTCACTTTGAATATGCTCAATTAATTTCTCCCTGAAATAACCCACAACGATAACCGCTTCAAATATTCCCGCCTTCCTTAACGCTTCCATCTGATAGTCGATAATAGGAAGTCCACTCACTTCCAGAAGACATTTTGGTGTGTCAAACGTAAAGGGATAGAGACGACGGGAAACTCCTGCAGCCAGTATAATTGCTTTCATGATTCGGTGGCGAAGTTACGAAAAAACAGACGATGCTTTAAAACTGTTTTGAAAATCTACTTTTATTATGATACCTGCCCGCACCCTCCAAGGGAGGGCAGGCGGGAATGCTGGGGTAACTTTCTAAAAGCTTTACCACTAAACCCGATTTTAATATCAGATGTTGGGTTAACATCTGTTACTTACCCCGACTTTTTCACAGGACGCTGTGCGAAAGTCGGGGGTAAAGGTGCATCAGAGATAGGACTTTAGTCCAATAAACTGGTAATCCCTTTACTTCGATTTTAATTCACAACAAAGTGTATGCTTTCCAAACTTCTTTAGCATTAAGAGATGTCAGACAAAGCAGGTGTTCTTCCCTATTCAGACAGACATTCTTTCGGCACGGACTGCAATGAACGTCAGTCCTGACAATTTTGACGCGGGGACCCTGTGGTGCGGTATGTGTGGGATTACCCGCTCCGAAAAGTGACACTATAGGCAGTCCAAGGTTTGCCGTCATATGTCCCAGTCCGCTGTCCGTACCTATAGCACCATCACAAAGCGAAATGAGGACAATGCTCTCCCTCAGGGAGTATTTTCCGCAAACGGAGACAGCTTTGTCTAACTGCTCCACAAGAGCTTCCCCAATTGACCGTTCATGATCACTACCGAAGAAAAGTACTTCTCTATCCTCTCTGGCTGAGTAAGTCAGAATCTCCACCCACTTTTCTACCGGCACTCTGCGGGATTGAGCCACACTTGATGGGAAAACAGCCAACGGATTTTTCAAGCCGAGATTCTCCATCTCACTTTTCCCCCATTCAGATTCCTCAGCGGAGATCGTGATACAGTTCCAGGTTCTTTCTCCAAGACCTCCTATCAGCCTCAGGTACTTATCTGACCGATGAAGTGGTTTCTCCGGATGGTATTCAGCTCTGGTCAGCAGAGGAGTACGCCACTGTCCTCGAAAACCAATTCTGCAGTTAGCATTAGAGAGCCAAGCAAGGTAGGCACACCGCCATGAGTCGGAGAGCAGGTAGAAAACACCCAGATCGAGTTTCCTGAGATTGAGCCCAGCCCGAGTTGTAGCTGCAGGACCGCGAGTGAATGATAAGCTGACTATCTCATCTACTGAGGGATGATGTTTTAAAATATCTATCACCCACGACTGACCGATAATGATGATCCTGTCCTCGGGGCACTCCCTCCTGACCACATTAATAAAGGGGATGGCCATGACGGCATCACCCACCCAGTTAGGGACGTAGATACCTATATTCAACAGATGCCTCTATTCTGCAGTTCGCTCTCGATTTCATCAACTAAGCGTGATGATGCCAGACTGTCAACCTTATAAAGATATCGCTCGGCTGCTGCTTCCCTTTCATTCGCCATTTCACCACTGTTCTCCAGCACGGAGTTGACAGTCGGTACAAGATCTCCCGGTCGGTTCAGGGAAAGGGAAAAGTTAATTTCACCAGCCCTTGTACGGTCAAGACGCCGGGAAAGTCGCCAGGGGAAAATGCGATGCCTCGGTTTTGGAGTGTAGAAATTTGTCTGAATTATCGGACGATTTACAGCCAGAAACTCGAATAAGACAGATGAATAATCAGAAAGCAGAATATCTGCTGCAGGAAAGAACTTTATTATATCAAATTCTTCCGGTGGGAGGAGCACCAATCTCTCTTTTCCTTCGGTGATTTCTGATGCCAGCTGACTCTGATGTCTGTAGCGATTCTGATGCCAGCTGAAATTGTGGAGCTTAATAAGTACGTTTGTTTTTTCTGCAAGCGCTGGAAGTTCAGGGAGAAGCTTCTCCAACGAAGATGGATAGAATGTTGGTGCATAAAGAACTATCGGCAACTCCGTATCAATATTCCATTGCTGAAGCAGGTCATCTCGGACAGTATCCTGAGCATCAGCTAAAGCATCCAGCTTCGTCAAGCCGGCGAGCACCAGTTTCGTTTCGCCTTTTGCCTTCAGCTCTTTAATTCGTGATTCGCTCTCAACTGCCCGCAGATCCACTCGCGAGGACATGTCAGTATAATAACTCTGCTTCAGTCCGATCCCGTGATAGACCATGACTGCCAGCGAGTGCTCTGATGCTATCTCCTCCAGCCTTCCTACATTGCCTACGATTATTACATCAAATTCCCGCTGCCGTAGTGTTACGACCCTTGTTTCTTCATCATGAGCAGTAATCAACTCCACACCTTGCCTCTCCATAGATTCTGCAAAAAGTCGTCGCTCAGACAGTGCCACAGTCAGTGGAATGGACGCCGCTATTTCATAGCCTCTACGCTTCTGTAACTCCCTCATGATTGGTTCAAAATGCGGCAGGTAGTAAAGGTGGTGGCTTTCGAAGAGGACTGTTGTCATCTATGAAAACAAGAGAATAAAGACCTTGTTGTACTCATAAGGTTTGAGTATGTCCCAATCTTTCCAAGATTGCATCCCGAATCCTTTCAGAAGCTTTACCGTCTAACTTATAAAGCATATCAGTCTTGTATTTCTCTCTTAACTCAGTAAAAGGATCATCATCAGAAAACACCTGCTCCAAGACTATCTTAATTTTGCTCGGTTTTTCGAGTTTGAATGAAAAATCTACTTTCTCTTTGCTCATCTCTACATCCAATCGTCTTTTATACAACCTTTTACGAAATAGCCTATGAGACATGCGTAGCCGATAGAATTCACATACGATTACAGGCTTATCGAGCACCATCATTTCATACATTGTAGAGGAAGCTTCTGTCAGTAAAACATCCGCAACACTATATAATGGTGTAATATTATAATAGTCAGGAGGCAAAAGATGTACATGCTTATACTGTCTCTCCATCTTTTTAGTCAGTCGGAGTTGTCCCTTTAAGTTGATTGGAAATTTTATGTTGAAATAACTCCACATATGAAGCTTAAGTATAAGATTATAATCTTCTGTATCTCGAGCCAGTCTCATACCAAATGATTCTAATGAGCTTGGATAAAAAGTTGGAGCATAGAGAATTGTCTTCTTATCTGGATCAAGATTCAGTTCTTCAAGAAGTGTTTTCTGATCAGGGATTTGATGGTTGAATAGGGGATCAAGTTTAGCGTAACCAGTCACAGCAAGATCGGTAACGACCCCTTTCTCCCTTAGCTGTCGTTCTCTAAATGGTCCCTCCACAAAACGAAGATCGAGCCGTGGATGATTATCCCTCCAGTATGAGGGCTTCACTCCTATACCGTGGTAAATCATGCCAACCAAAGTAGAATCAGGTACATAATCCTGAATTTCATGTCTTGACCAACCACAAATATATACATCTGGTGCTAACTCTCGAATTATTGAAGCTCGTTCTTCTTCAGTATCTGCAGTAAAAACCTTACAATCTCTCTTACTTAAAATTTCTGATGTCAACAACCTTTCTTCCGGTCGAATGTCAGAAGCATATGACAAATGTACATCGAAACGTTTATCGTCCATCAGCAAGTCAATCACTGGATCAAACTGAGGAAGATGATAGAGGTGATAAACATCGAAGAGGATAGTGATAGGCGACGGCACTTTTAACGACTCCTCTCTTGAGAGATACTTTCTATGGAAGTGACGATCCTTTCTGCCGCCTTTCCATCTCCGTACGGATTCTCACCTGTCCATTCTGGTGAATCATTAGCCC
>CAZHRR010000015.1:0-26620 GCA_964534955.1 uncultured bacterium | reverse complement strand
ACACTGTAGAACCAGTCCCAGAAGGGCTTAATTTGAAGTGAGAAATGTTAGTTAATAAGTTTTGCTTCTAAAAAGACTACATTCAGCTAATTATCTAAAAAAACTTGGTTGGAAAAGACCACTTAAATGAGATCCTGAGAGAACTTCATGAATCGACCATTCCTGAGAGTATCCAAAATGTTTAAAGGTAAGATTATAGAAGTTTAGTTTTACACACTGAAAAAAGTCAGTGAAATACCATAATAATTTTATGTTAAATCAGGTGGAGAGGTGAGTGAGCTTTATACCTAATTCAGCAGCGTGCTTGTTTATACGCTTATCTCTGTAAAACTCCCCATAGTAAATATGTGTTATACCTGCATTGGCGATCATCTTGAAGCAGTTGTAGCAGGGACTGGCAGTAACGTATATCTCAGCGCCATTTATAGTGATACCATTCCGGGCAGCCTGAACAATGGCGTTCGCTTCTGCGTGTATAGTACGAACACAATGATCATTTTCAATCTCATGACCAACTTCATTACAATGAGGAAGTCCACGAAGACTGCCATTATATCCTGTTGAGAGAATAGTCTTATCTCGGGTAATGATTGCTCCAACATGTTTTCTATCACACGTTGAACGTGTCGCAACTTCATGGGCGATGTTCATGAAATAATCTTCCCAGCTAATTCTTTGAGACTGTTCTGACATTTGCGAGGAGTTTACGCTAAATTGAATAATGGTAAAACTCAAAGTTTCTGGACTAGATAGAATATCTTAAAATTTTATAATTGTCTTGATATTGATAGATGCACAGATTATTTTTGATTAATTAAGGAGGGACATAAGATGAAAGTACACTTTATTCTTGGTTTGTTCTTAGTATTATCTGTTTCAATATGTTTCGGCCAGACCTATGATCCTAACACTGGAGCGCCTGTAACAAAGACAGATCCCTGTGTTCAGGCAGCAATAGATGCTACGGTGGATGTAAATGGTACATTGTGGTATGGAGCAGGATGTCTGTTCGGCGTTCTGGGAGTAGGAGCGTCGTATGTAATCGAGCCCGATCCCCCAGCGACTAGATTGGTGGGTATGGATGCGAATGATGTTTCTATTTACACCGTCTGCTACAAAGCTGAAGCAAAAAAGATTCAAAAGAAGAAATCGCTTAATGGCTGTCTTACGTATGCTGCTGTTTATTTACTCTTGGTTCTCAGCGCTTCTGGGTAGGTTAATCTCCTTTCACTGTGTTTCATACCTGTGGTATACCGGTACCGTAGAACACGGCTCACCGTAAAGGATCTTATCGGAATATTGAGTCAGTCGGGCAGTGATAATAAGGTAAGACCAGGTCGGTACTGGAACTTCATTGCATCCTTTTATCAGTACTTTCTTCCCATTGTACTGGGACCAATCAATCGCATTAACAGCTTGACGAAAGTTTTGTTCTCTGATGATACCGTTATCGAGGAAATCGTCCAGATAAATGGTTTCCATCTAGACTGAAAATGAGGTGCCCAACCGCAAGTACGGTTGGCATTGGGATTATTGAATATGAATCCACCAGAAAGTAAGTCGGTTGAAAAGTCAATTTCCTTGCCCTGTAAATAGAGCAGTGATCTCATATCCACCACCAGATCAATACCATGATAGTGATATACTTTGTCGAATTCACCTTTCTCAACATCCCACTCAAGTTGATAGCTCATACCTGAACAGCAGCCACCTTTTACTGACGCTCGTAGATATTGTCCTTCGTTTTCAGTTTGTATCTTGATAAGCCACTCGGCAGCAGATTTGGTAATGGTCACATCTTGCAGTATTTGATCATCTGTTTTGGTCATGAATTACTCCCAGTCTTTAGAGCTGGAATCCCGTTCAGTTGCAGTCGGTGGCGCGAATCCTAATTTAGCTTTTGCTTCATCGCTCATCATTTCCGGGTTCCAAGGCGGATCAAATGTAACGCGTACGTTAGCTTCCGTGACTTCCTGTACAGCCTCAAGTTTGGTCTTGATGTCCTGTGCCATATAGTTGCCCATAGCACATCCGGGAGTTGTGAGAGACATAGTAATGTCTATGTAACAATCGTCATCCTGATCTTGGATTTGGATATCGTAGATCAAGCCGAGGTTCCAGAGATCAATGGGGATTTCAGGATCATAGCACTGCTTCAATACTTCTACTACTTGGGGTTCGGTAATTGACATGGTTTTCTCCTTCAGTGTGTGATATCGTAAAGAGTCATTTTATCGAACATTCTTCGGATGTTCTCATTGATTCGCTGTATGGGCATCTTGATGCAACAGTTATTAGAGAGATCACAGTCAGAATCGACTGAGCAATTTACCATTCCCAGTGGTCCTTCCAGCATTTCTATGAAATTGGTCATGGAAATATCGGAGAGGTTGACTGCCAGTTTATACCCTCCTTGCGGTCCCTGGACGGTGCGAACGATCTCTTTTTTTGCCAATTCCTGCAGGATTTTCGCCAGAAGAGGAAGCGGAATGTGATATTCTTCTGCGATTTCCCGGGCATTCGTCAGTTCATCGTTCCCAGCCATTTGCAAATGCCGGAGGGCGATGAGTGCGTATTCGGTTTTTCTAGTGAATTTCAGCATTCGGATCGATTCCCTTCACTCGATTATCAAATTAACTGTTTGTTGATTTATAGACAAGGTACATCATTTAGCTTAGTCCCATAAACTTTCTGGCGTATTCAATGGCAGCGCAAAGCAAGTCAACTTCTTCCAGCGTGTTGTAAAAAAGAAAGCTGGCTCTAACTGTCGCAGAAACTCCAAGTTTGTTCATAATCGGCTGTGCACAGTGATGACCAGCTCGCACTGCCACATGATGTTGGTCAAGTATCTGTGCCAAGTCGTGTGGATGTATACCCTCTAAGTTGAAGCTGATAACCGGCCCTCGAGGCATATGACTGCCATAGAGGATCAATCCAGGGATTTTCCGGAGAGCTTCCAGGGCGTAGCCGGCTAATTCTCTTTCATACTGAAGGAGGTGAGTCGGGTCATGGGATGTTAAGTAATCTACAGCTGCTCCAAGTCCAATAGCCTGTGCGATGTTGGGAGTACCCGCCTCAAACTTCCAAGGCACGTCATTCCAGGTCGAATTCTCCATAGTGACCTGTTGAATCATCTCTCCGCCGCCCTGGAACGGCTCCATTGTCTCTTGCAGCTCCCGCTTGGCGTAGAGTACGCCGACACCTGTGGGCCCCAGCATCTTGTGCCCGGAGAAAGCGAAGAAGTCGCAATCGAGAGCAGTCACATCCACCGGGGAATGCGGTACGCTCTGAGCAGCATCAATCAGGGTCAAAGCGCCAACATCTTTAGCTCTTGCGATGAGCTGAGCTATGGGATTGATCGTTCCGAAAACATTTGATTGGTGTATCAACGCCACGATTTTTGTCCTCGGATTGAGTAGCTCATCAATGTTTGAGAGATCAAGTGTACCGTCTTCAGTGAGGGGAATGTAGCGAAGTGTGGCGCCGGTGTCCTTCACAGCCAGCTGCCACGGAATAATGTTACTGTGGTGCTCCATCTCGGTAATGAGAATTTCGTCACCAGGGTTGAGATTGTACCGTCCCCACGCATAGGCTACGAGATTGATGGCTTCCGTTGTCCCTCGAGTGAAGATAATGTGACTTCTGTCAGGGGCATTGATGAAACGGGCTGTCTTTTCGCGTGCACCTTCATACGCTTCTGTTGCCCGCTCTCCCATTGAGTAGATTGAGCGGTGGACATTAGCGCTGTACTCTTCATAGTATTTGTTTACGGCAGCAATGACGGATCGGGGCTTTAAAGTTGTGGCTGCATTATCGAGGTAAATAGGAACTGTACTTCCATCCATCTGATTTAGAATAGGGAAGCCCTGACGGATGGCTGTTATGTCCAGTTCGGCAGTTGTTTGATCTTCTTTGACAGTTGTAGTCATCATTATTACATCATTCCCAGTTGCAGTCGTGCTGCTTCAGATATCATGCTCTGATCCCACGGCGGGTCCCATACAAGTTCGACTGAAACCTCAGTTACACCAGGGACTTGACCGACCGTCCTCTTAGCATCATCTGCGATGAAATCACCAAGCCCGCAACCCGGTGCTGTCAATGTCATTTTAATCTCGACCATTGTTCCACCACTCTCCCGAGGCTTCAGTTCGCACGAGTAAATCAGTCCTAAATCCACTATGTTTATCGGAATCTCAGGGTCGTAACAGGTTTTGAGTTTTTCCCAGACGAGATCTTCCGTTACTTCCGGATAATCCATCTCACGGTCCAGTTCTGTTGCTAAGGTGGCAATTTCGTCTTCCACCGCTGTTTCGGGAATGGGTTCCTTCCCGATGGCGTCTGCATCTTTTCCGTCAAGCCGCACCAGACTTCCCCGGATATATAAAGTGTAGCTTCCGCCCAGTGCCTGGGTTATGGTGGCTTCGTCGCCTTTATGGAGTGTCACCATTTCGCCGTACGGGATCAGGATTGCCTGACAGTCTCTAGTAAGTGTTACCTGTTCCTTATTCTCCACGTCTCACTCTGTTTTGACAACGGTCTCTTTCCCTTCAAGAGCATTCTTGGCGGTGTGCCACGCCAGCACTGCACACTTCACCCGAGCAGGATACTTGTAAACACCAGACAGTACTGCCAGTTTACCCAAATCGTCTCCCGGCAGCTCTCCTGTGGTAGTCATCTGATGAAACATCTCAAAAAGATCCGTCGCTTCTTTTTTTGTTTTTCCTTTCAGTACTGTCGTCATTATGGAAGCTGATGCCTTGGAAATAGCACAACCAGAACCCACAAATCTAACATCCTCCACTACATCATCAGCCATGCGCAAGTAGAGCGTCAGCCGGTCGCCGCAGAGGGGATTGAAGCCCTCAGCTGTAGCAGTTGCTCCATCAAGCTCCCCGTAATTGCGTGGATTCTGATTGTGGTCCAGTATTAACTCCTGATAGAGTTCCCGCAGATCGTCCATCACACGTTTTTCTCCTTCAGTGAAGCCAGCCAGTTGGAGAGGATACGGTAGAAATATATGTTCACGGCTCCTATCTGAATGCTGTCTATGATTTCATTGGCAAAGCCGTTGATCAGTAATCCCTGCGCCGTCTGGACATCTAATCCACGGGAACGCAGGTAGAAGATAGCTTCCTCATCGAGCTGACCTGTAGTGGAACCGTGGGCACAGCTCACATCATCGGCGTATATCTCGAGTTGAGGATTGGAGTTTACCAGCGCTTTGTCAGAGAGCAGCAGATTTTTGTTGGACTGAGCGGCGTTTGTCTTCTGAGCATCCTTTCTGACAACAACGCGCCCGTTGAAAACTCCGTGGGAAGAGTCAGTGTGGATTCCCTTGATGAGCTCCCTGCTGGTGCAGTTAGGCGCTTTATGGTCAATAAGAGTGTGATTGTCCAGATGTTGTTTCCCGGAAGCCAGAACCAAACCGGACATGCTGCACTCTGCACCTTCGCCAGCAAGTGTGACACGTAGATCGTTCCGCCCCAGCCGGGCGCCAACCATTAATGCTGAAGTGGTTATAATGCCATCTGAATGAACTACAGCCTGCGTTGTCGACATATGATCCACTGCATCCGCTTCCTCCTGAATCTTAACGTGACGCAGGGCGGCATTTTTATCAACGGTCATCTCAGTCACCACATTGGTGAGTGATGGACTTCCATCCAAGCTCGCATAGTGCTCAATGATTGTTGCCTCACTATCTTCTTCAAGGATGATCAAGTTGCGGTGATTGAACATGACTTCCTTTTTGTGGGCAGTTGTGAGATAAAGAATATGAATCGGCTTCGGGATAGCCTCCCCCTTTGGAACATGGATAAAAATGCCGTCACTCATGAACGCTGTATTGAGGGCGACGAAGGGTTCATCTTGGAAGGAGGCAAGGCTGCCTAGTGATGATTTCAGAATACTGTCGTCGTCTGAGATTTGGGAAAACTGCTTGATGACGCCAGCTTTAGCGGCGGCTTCTTGAATGAAAGATAGTTCAGAGGAGTAGTTACCATCCACAATTACGACAGTTGACACGTGATCCGGATCGATCATAAATTGTTCGAGATCATCTTTGGAAGGTTTCTGAGATTCATCCGAGACTATAGCATAGTCCTGCTTGGCCAGACGTGTGACATCTGTCTCCCTCCACGCTTCCGTTTTATTGGATGGGAAGCCAAGCTCGCCGAATCGATCCATAGCCTGGTGCTGAAGCTTACGGATCTGTGAAGTTTGTCCATCCTGCGATTCCGTCAGCGTCTGAAACTGTTGTCTGTATCTGTCCACTTTGTCAGTTATAGTGTCTATCAGACTGTGGCAGTTTCCTCTTCCAGCCACGAATAGCCTTTCTCCTCAAGTTCCTTGGCAAGCTCTTTCCCTCCGGAACGGGCGATGCGGCCGTCCAGCAGGACGTGAATAACATCCGGTTCCATGTATTGTAGAATCCGCTGGTAATGGGTGATGACCACGACAGCCCGATTATCCCTGCGGTAATTGTTGATTCCCTGAGCGACGATTTTGAGAGCATCAATATCAAGACCGGAGTCGGTTTCATCAAGTACAGCAAGCCTCGGCTCGAGGGTAAGCAGCTGCAGGATTTCATTTCGCTTCTTTTCACCGCCGGAAAAGCCGTCATTTACAGCCCGTCGGAGATAGCTTTCGTCCATCTCCACTTCCTTCATCTTCTCCTTAATGAAAGTCAGAAAGTCCATGGCGTCCATCTCTACCTCGCCCCGATGCTTTCTTAGTGCATTTAAAGCAGCCTTCAGGAAATAGGTGTTGTTGACACCCGGAATCGCTACTGGGTACTGGAACGACATGAAGATTCCCGACAATGCCCGGTCTTCGGGACTCATTTCCGACAGATCTTGCCCGTCGTAGAATATTTCGCCGCTGGTGATTTTGTATTTTTCTTGCCCGGCGATAACATTGGCAAGGGTGCTTTTACCGGAACCGTTTCGCCCCATGATGGCGTGCAGCTCGCCTTCAGAAACAGAGAGGTTTAGCCCTTTCAGGATATCCTTCCCCTCAACTTCCACGTACAGATTTTTTATCTCCAGCATGATTGTAATTAAGTAATTATGTAAAACGTAATTATGTAAGAGTGTGACATTTGTATTTAATCCTCATTGGTTAATATTGGAGCATCGTCTATTCCAGAATCATAATCTTCTGAAGGTTCATTTACAGAATAATTACGTTGATCTGGAACCATTGTAAGCAAAAGTTTTATAATTTCAGTTAGTATTAAAAATCGGTGTTCAATTATTTCATTTCCGAGAATATGACGACTTTTGTAATACCAATCTCTTGCTTCCCTTGTAGAGCCGAGGACATATTCATAGTATCGAGCACGGTTTTTTCCTGTTCCCATGGAATAACCTTCTGATATATTTGAGCCTATTGATCCAATCGCTCGATATAATTGGCTTGAAATACTTTTCGTACGCCCATCTTTAAATAAAGTTGAAATATCACTCCAACTAATATCTGCCAAAAACAAACTCAGCTTGTAAACTTTCATTTTCCATAATGAATCATCTGTAATTGCTTTTGGTACATTTTCTTGCCAATCATCGTATTTAAAAAAATTCATTTCATAACCTCGTTAATTCTGTTATTAAATAATTACGTTTTACATAATTACATCTAATCATCCCACACTCCCTTCCAGACTGACTTCCAGCAGTTTCTGTGCTTCCACGGCGAACTCCATGGGGAGCTCACGAAATACCTCTTTGCAAAATCCGTTGACAATCATGGAGACCGTATCCTCCGTCGAAATACCGCGCTGATTGCAGTAGAAGATCTGGTCCTCGCCGATGGTGGAAGTGGAGGCCTCGTGCTCCATCTGGGCTGTCGGATTCCGGACGTCAATGTAAGGAAAGGTATGAGCGCCGCACTTATCCCCGATGAGCAGTGAGTCGCACTGGGAGTAATTCCTGGCGTTCTTTGCACCTTTCATGATCTTTACCATCCCGCGATAGGTGTTCTGCCCAAATCCGGCGCTCACTCCTTTGGAGATAATTGTGCTTCGTGTGTTTTTCCCAATGTGGATCATCTTCGTGCCGGTATCGGCTTGCTGATAGTTGTTTGTCAGCGCCACCGAGTAAAACTGTCCTACGGAATTGTCCCCTTGCAGGATACAGCCGGGATACTTCCACGTGATGGCTGAACCAGTCTCAACCTGTGTCCAGGAAATCTTGGAGTTCTTGCCCCGGCAGGCGCCCCGCTTGGTCACGAAATTGTAGATGCCGCCTTTGCCATTCTTGTCACCGGGATACCAGTTCTGTACTGTGGAATATTTGATCTCAGCATCATCGAGGGCCACCAGTTCTACCACGGCAGCGTGGAGCTGATTCTCGTCCCGCATGGGTGCCGTGCAGCCCTCCAGGTAGCTGACGTGGCTTCCTTCTTCGGCAACTATGAGCGTCCGTTCAAACTGTCCGGTATTGGAGGCGTTGATGCGGAAATAGGTGGAAAGCTCCATAGGGCAGCGGACACCCTTTGGAATAAAAACAAAACTGCCGTCGCTGAAGACGGCTGAGTTCAGAGTGGCAAAAAAGTTGTCTGTGTATGGGACAACAGTGCCGAGATATTCCCGTACCAGGTCAGGATGATTCTGCACTGCCTCGGAAAAAGAACAGAATATCACACCGTGCTTTTCCAACTCACTCTTGAAAGTTGTGGCGACAGAGACTGAATCGAAGACCGCATCTACAGCCACACCAGCCAGCACTTTCTGCTCCTCCAGCGGAATACCCAACTTGTTGTAAGTTTCCAGAAGCTCGGCATCTACTTCGTCCAAGCTCTGAGGACCATCGGACTGGCTCTTGGGAGCAGCGTAGTAGCTGATAGCTTGATAGTCAACTGGATCATACTGAACCTTAGGCCAAGTGGGCTCTTCCATCTTCAGCCAGTGACGATACGCTTTAAGCCGCCATTTGATCAGCCACTCCGGCTCCCGCTTCTTGGCGGAGAGGGCACAGATGACGTCTTCATCCAGACCGGGTAGGAAGGTCTCCTGCTCGATGTCTGTAACGAAGCCGTACTTGTATTCTTGATCTGTAAAAGGAGTAACTGGATCCAGTTCTCTGGTCATATCAGTACCTGGGAGTCCTCTTTAATTGGCGAAAAGCTACGATGGAATGATAAGGTGAACAACAAATATACGACTTTTTTCATCGCCTATAGACCGGAACCATATATTTCGCTGTATTTTCGTCGGTTCAGTCTGAAACACCACTGGCCACTTTTATGATATTTGAGGTGTCCCCATGGCAATCGGGACATATTTCCACATCGCAGCCGATAGCCGGGAAGTCCTGCAGTTCCCGCCACACCCAGACGCCGGTTCTGTTCCCCCAGCGGTGGATGGTACTGCTTTGCCAGTCTTCCCAAACTAAATGACATATAGGGCACTTCTTCGGTCGGCGGGCGGTTGTGATTTCACCCATGATTATCCCCCTTTTTCTTGGCAGTAAATAGTTATGCGACTAATTTCATCGTATATTACGAAAACTTTTCTATTATTGTCAATAGAAATACGATACTATTTGTCTTATTTAATGGATAATGTAGGTAGTGACTCAGTTATCAATCAGTCGTCTTCCTGACACTCAGGAGATAATAATTGAGTGCTTATCCTTCTCTTGGACAGTACCAATCAGGAATGCGGGATCTGAAGAATTTTCTGCAAACTCTTCAAGGAAAGCATCTGCATGCGTTTTGGGCAGTGCGATGAGGAGTCCACCGGACGTTTGAGCGTCAGCCATCATAATTTTTTTATGATGGGGAAGACTGGGAGGAAATTCGATGTGAGACGATACAAAGTCGAGGTTCCTTTTGCTGCCTCCGGGGATGACATCGTCCAGTGCCAGCTCTTCCACGCCTTCGATGAACTGCAGACTGTTAAAGTCCACCTCCGCGGAGACGTTGCTTGCCCGGCACATTTCCAGCAGATGCCCTAGCAGACCGTAGCCGGTGACATCCGTGGCTGCGAGGGCACCGTGCTTGAGCATCAGCTCAGCCGCGGTCCGGTTCAGTGTGCTCATGACTGCGGTAGCTTCATCAACAATCTTCTCCGGCGCCACGCCGCGCTTGATGGCTGTTGCAATAATACCGGTCCCCAGCGGTTTGGTGAGAATTAATACATTACCCGGCTGAGCTGTGCTGTTTCGGATTAGCTCGTCGGGGACTCCCCGGCCGGTGACCACCAGCCCGTACTTTGGTTCTTTGTCATCAATACTGTGTCCACCTACGATGCTGATACCAGCCTCTTTCGCCTTATCGCTGCCGCCCCGGAGAATCTCAGCCAGAATATCTATGGGGAGATCCTTGGAAGGGAAGGCTACGATGTTCAGAGCGAAGAGGGGCTCAGCTCCCATGGCGTAAATGTCTGAGAGAGAGTTTGCGGCGGCGATCTGTCCAAAGTCGTAAGGATCATCCACAATGGGGGTGAAGAAGTCCACCGTCTGGACAATAGCGCTCACGTCGTCTATGCGTACTACGGCGGCATCGTCAACTCCATGGAAGTCAACGATTACGTTATCGTCATCTGACGCAGGCAGCAGGCTCAGAACCTGAGCCAGGTCCTCAGGACCTAACTTACAGGCTCAACCGGAACCGTGGCTGAACTGCGTCAATCGCTTGGCTTCTTCACTTGCCATGGGTCGAATTTAGGACGGAGTGAGGAGAGTCGGGAGAGGAAAAATCTTTTAGTTTAAAGCTTACGCATTTGTGGTCCTGTCCGAGCGGGATCCATCTACATGCGCTTGTTAGACAGTTTTCCCAAGTATGCAATCCTTACCTACCCAGAGCCTGTACTTATCGAATCCCAACTAACCCAGATTCCCATCAAATATACGATTCCAATACTCAGTGACGTAAAGCTGAAGGCAATCAGCTGGGGGGAGGACTCGGAGGGAGCCTTGAAGTAGCTCCTGAGTTCCAAGATAACGAGGAGACCGCGAAGGCAGTAGATGCTGCCGATCACGATCAGGCTTGGGCGTATAAGAGGCAGGGTCTGGATTAGGCCACTCCCAGAGAACGCATAGGCTCCGAATGCCGCGAATACGAGTGCAACGAGAAGAGTCAACAGTGCCGGAATCAGCGAACCCTTCTCTGCCTGCCTAACCATCCAGTCGCCAGCGTCGAAATAACGATATGCCGGTGCACCGATGAAGATCATCCCAATGTGGAGGATGGACAAAGCAAGGCTCAGACCGCCCCCTATGGTGAGTATCAAACTTCCGTTTGTCATCGCTCTTGACTCAAGGAATAACGTTTGAAATGTTTCGATTTCATAGGACGAAGTGGAATGAAATTCGGGCCCAGTGAATACTTGAGTAGTAGGCTCAACCAGAGCCGTGGCTGAACTGCGTCAGTCGCTTGGCTTCTTACCTTGCCATGGGTCGAATTTAGGACGGAGTTAGGAGAGTCGGGAGGAGAAAAATCTTGGGGTTTAGCTGTAGATTACCGGTGAGTAACGAAACGAACCGTCCGGTGGAATGCATTGTTGGGCATTATTCAGGTTTATGACACACTGCTTCTACATTGTGACCATCTGGATCAAAAACAAAAGCGCCATAATAGTTAGGATGATATTTCTCTCTAATACCAGGTGCGCCATTGTCTATTCCACTTGCTGCTATAGCAGCTTCGTAGAACTGATTAACTTGTTCGCGACTGTCCGCTACAAATGCTATGTGCATTGGTTTTTGAACATCTCCATCTGAGCCAAACCAAAATTCGGGTTTGTTCTCCTTCCCAAATCCTGCCCATCCATCCCCTTCCATAAGAAGATTGATACCTAATGGCGCCAAACATTGGGAATAAAAATTTTTACTTTTCTCGTAATCAGAAACTACTAAACCGATGTGATCAATAATCATCTTATCCTCCCCTATATTAATGCCTAACGGACGGCGGTTAAGCTGCGCAAATATGCGGCTAAAAGTATTGAAGTTAAAGTCGAAGAACATCGCCCGCGTTTTGCGTCAGACTTGAACCTCTTGTTATGTGCGCTACTGGATTAATATGATACATTTATAACTTTTTAAAATAATCAATTATATTCCTCTGTAAACTATCGTTTTAATGTGGTTTATATTTTGTTTTATGCAGGCTGTTCTTTGATCCTAGTTATTTATAAGGTTTAGAAGTTTTTTCGTTAATTTATATCCCCCTGCTCTTTTTGATCCCTCATAAATAATGGCATCAATATCTTTTAACATTTTAATGTGTCTTTCAATAGTCTTATAAGGTTTACCAAGCTTATCAGCTATCTCTGAGGCTCTAAGATTTTTATCCTTTATAAGTAACTCTATTATTTCAAGCATGGCTTTCTTTAGAGTAAGTGTTATTCCCTTACTTGTTCCCTCACTTATTCCCTCATTTGAATAATCATCAATTAGTCTGTTTAATCCCTCACTTATTCCCTCACTTATTCCCTCATTATAATCAAATGGTACAGAAATACCAGAGAAAGTAACTATAACAGCATTTCCTTTTAGATGCCAAACAGGAGCCTTAAAACCCTGATCATTACATTGCGCAATCATTTTTAATGTTCCAATACCAATTTTTTCAATCCACTTTCTCAGGAAGAAGACATGAGCGATATCAGGATTAACAGGTACTGATAAATGATCTTCTGATAAAGACTTTATTGTAATACCCTTTGGAAGTTTACCAAAACTTGTAATTTGTAGCTTATCAGGGTAAATATTGATGGCAATGCTGCTTGAGTATGACGAATAGTCGCGATGGATTATAGCGTTAAGAATAGCTTCTCGAATAGCTAAGCGCGGGAATCCAAGTTTATCATTCCGTTTCCAGTCGGTTGATTTAAAGGAGCTGGATACACCATAGGCCAAATCAAAGAAATCAGTAATTTGATTAACTGTTTGGAAAAGATTCCTATCAAAAATCTTATCATAGATGATTTTTTCCCCGGTCTTATCGGTTTTGAACACTGATAGTCTTACACGTACCTGAGGGAAAAACCGAACCGGCTCATTGCCAAAAAGTAGAACAGAAGCATTGGTAAAATCACCGTTCTTGTACAGGCCATACTTGCTTAAAAACTGTAAGGGTTCAGAAGGTATATATACATCTCTTCCTGAGCTAATTGCTTCCTTTATGCAGCTTTTAACCTCATTTAAGTCAATGGCATCTAACTCAACTTCTATAGCAGATTTAGCCTCCCAACGCTTGTTCCTTTCCTGATTACCGTGTATTAGTTTGGCCAGTTGGACTGAGTTGGCTTGTACAGTGGAACTACTCTTTCTAAAATAAACACCACCTTTAAAAATGTAAGGCGGATTAGTGCCTTTCCATACATTAATTAAGATTAGCTTTTTTCCTTTAAAACTTTGAACATCCACTGATACAGCAGGTTCAGGAACAATTTCTTGTTCAAGAAACCTGACAATTTCATTTGCTTTTTCATCTGCTTCTGCGACACCTTTGATTTGTTGGTTTTCATACAAACCAATAACCACCTGGCCGCCTTTACCATTTAGGAAAGAACAAATCACCATTCCTATTTGCTCTTTATTGTAAGTAGCTTTGAACTCAAGTGTTGCAGATTCTTTCTTATGAAGAATCGATTCTATATACGTTGTATTATCCGTTTTCACAGCGCATTCATTTTTTTGATGATGTCCAATATTCTATTATGATTACTAAATTGAGTTTGAATAACCTTTTTAATGTCATCTAAATCAAAGTATTCCTCAGTCCAATGTCCAACACGCTCTTCCGGAGGAATATCATTTTGAATCGTATCATTATACATATCAATCACACGGATATCATCCAGTAACTTAGTTGGCTGATATTTAAAATCATCATTGAGTGAACCATCACCATTAAACATGTATTGCTTTAAAAGTACCCTTGCAACTCGAATATCCCGATGGGCAATAAACCATCTTGGTTTTTTCAAGTTGATAGCCAGTTTCATTTCTTCATGAGTAATTGAAGTATCTCCAATTACACCAGAACCATAAAACGGGCGTAAAATTCCGAAAATAGCGTCACAGTTTTGCGTAGCAACTAAGCAATTTTCCAAATTAGATTTTGAAGGATCAGTAGGCATTGTTTTATAGTGTGAGCTGATAGGGTGATAGCCCATATGTTCAAACACACCACAGATTTGATCGATTTGATCTTCATATCCATATACTGAAGAAGCTACCAATATTTCTATTTTACCATCTGAAGTCATTTAATCCTGTTTCTTTTTTGCATTCATATTTCCAGCTTGCATACAACATCCCGCTAAACGTATTGCGTTTAATCCGGAAGTAAATTAATAGTTACTTCGTTTTGATAGCAAACTACCTCTATATATGAATATATCATTAAAATTTTTCAAGCACATAGTTATTATACCGCACATCTGTCACATAACACCACTAATCAGCTTGCTATACTGCACTGCCAAGTTCACAACTCCTCCCCCATCCGCTCACTCAGCCGCTTCACGTCCTCCACGGTTCGGATCTCCACATCCTTCAGGTAGTCAAGGTGAATGGACTTGAAGGCGAAGTGGATGCTGAGCTGCCGCATGTAGCCTTCCAGTTCCGTCGGGATGCGGAGGGTCTTCAGGCAGACCGCTTTCATGGGATAATCTGGCGTGGTTTTGTCAATGGTATGATGTGTCTGGGGATTATCTTTCAGCCAGCGGCGGGTCTCACGGATGTCCTGCAGAAGAGCCGATACCAGAAATTCCCACGGCGCTGTGTCGTCTGCCGCTTCCTGCAGATAGCTATAGCCTTGCTCAAACATGTGGCGGAAGTGCTGTCCGTAGGTCCAGCCCCGCTGGGAGTCCTCCAGGAACGCCTCCACATGCTCCTTCCGTTCTTCAGCGAACTTGGTCCAGATGCGGAAGTACGGCCGGAAGAGGAAGAAGCCGAAGGGTGACTTGAACGAGTTCTTCCGGTTGAAGAAACCGGTGATCTCATACATCAGCTTTTTAAGCTGGTTTCGGATTTCCGGCGGGAAGAGGTGAAAGGTAGGAGAAGCGCCGTCAATGTATTCCTCCTTCAGGAAATCGTCTGGGATCTCCAGCTCACGGGAGTGGATGGAGAACGACTTCTCCACGCCGTGGACGTTCACAGAGATGAAAGCGCCCAGGTCGCTCATCTTGATAAGGTTATCCATCGCCCTATCGAACTCCGGCAGGGTAGTAATCGAGGGCAGAGATGGGTGATCGACTAGTTCCGGAAAGAGTGCAAGCTGGTTTCTTGATTCTAAACTGGACATTTCAGTCGTAGTTTAAGACGAACAACGGCAATTTGCAAGAATAGTAGAGTGTTTGGTGATTGTGCGCAGCACCCTGTGGGGTAACTGGTAGAGCGGTAACTGGTAGCTGGTGATAGGTGAGTAGCCTGCCGTTGGTCGGGAGCGAGCAGACGCCCATTTCCGGGATCACCAGCTAACTACTCCCAGATCACCAGTTATTTATCCATCGTATCCTGCCCTGGCGGGGGTAGATGGACCACTCCAACGCTCCCCTGCCCCTCCGCTCCTCCGCACCCATACTCCCCAGCACCCCTGCTCAAGGAACTCGTTTCAATTGTCTCTGCCCGGAAATGATGGTAAATTGAACGACGGAAAAACAGTAAGGGTGCCAGTTCCACAAGCTACAGTTCACAGCTATTACTTTTTTTAGCGGATAGATAAATGTCAGAAAATGCCAAACCTGTAAAGAATGTGGTAATCCGCTTTGCCGGCGATTCCGGTGACGGGATGCAGCTTATGGGAGACCGCTTTACAGCTACCACCGCAATGGTGGGGAATGATCTCGAAACCTTTCCGGATTATCCGGCGGAAATCCGGGCTCCCGCAGGCTCATTGGCAGGTGTTAGCGCCTTTCAGATCCAGTTCTCCAGCCAGGATATCTTCACTCCCGGTGATTGGGTGCATGTATTAGTAGCCATGAATCCTGCCGCCCTCAAGATGCACATTCAGGACCTTCGCCCTGGGGGAACTATCATTGCTAACAAATCTAACTTTCAGCAGAAAAATCTCAAGCTGGCCGGGTATAAGTCAGATCCTTTGACAGATGGTTCCCTCAACGATTACAAAGTTCTGGATATTGAAATCACCGAGCTTGTCTCCAAAGCGCTGGAAGATATGGGTCTTCCGTTGAAAACTGTGGAGCGTACTAAGAATATGTTTGCTCTGGGATTGACTTTCTGGATGTACGGTCGTCCCATGGAGCCAACCATCCAGTGGCTGGGGATGAAGTTCAAGAAGCGTCCCGAGCTGGTGGAAGCCAATGTCAGAGCTCTGAAAGCCGGAAATCACTTTGGAGATATTTCTGAGATTTTCCCCGACAGCTACAGGGTTGAGCCGGCACCCCTGGCCAAAGGGATGTACCGCAATATTACGGGCAACCATGCACTGGGGTTTGGATTGCTGACAGCTGCTGAGAAGTCTGGGCTGCCGCTTTTTTTTGGTGGATATCCCATTACTCCAGCCAGCGAGATTCTTAATCAGCTTTCTTTATACCGTAACTTTGGAGTCCGCACTTTCCAGGCGGAAGACGAGATCGCCAGCATTGGCGCCAGTATAGGCGCTGCCTTTTCGGGGAATCTTGCTGTTACAGCTTCTTCAGGTCCGGGAATAGCCCTGAAAAGTGAAGCTATGGGACTGGCAGTCATAACGGAACTTCCGCTGGTGATTATTAATATACAGCGGTCAGGTCCAAGTACGGGAATGCCGACCAAAACTGAACAGGGCGACCTGTTCCAAGCTCTTTTTGGAAGGAACAGCGACGCGCCTATTCCTGTTATATCGGCAATTTCGCCAAGCGACTGTTTTTACGCAGCATTCGAAGCTTGCCGGGTGGCTATAAAATATATGACACCGGTCATGGTTCTCTCCGATGCCTATCTCGCCAGTGGATCGGAACCATGGCTTCTGCCAAAGCTGTCTAAACTTGATAAAATTGAGGTAAAATTTGCTGGAAGTAACGGAGAAACCTTTAGACCATATATCCGTGATGAGAAGACCCTGGCCCGTCCCTGGGCAATACCCGGTACTCCCGGATTGGAACATCGTATTGGCGGGCTGGAAAAGGAGGATGTTACGGGGAATGTAAGCTATGACCCTGACAATCATCAGAAAATGATGGAGTTGCGGGAGGCAAAGGTCGCCGGTATTACCCGGGAAATGGCTCCTACCGAACTCTACGGTGATACTACCGGTGATCTGTTGATCCTGGGCTGGGGCAGTACCTATGGTTCTATCCGGACAGCAGTGAAGCGTATGCGTGAAGAGGGAAAATCAGTGTCACATGCTCACGTCAGATGGGTGAATCCTTTGCCGCCAGATTTGGGTGAGATCGTACTGAAGTATCAGCAAGTGCTCGTTCCGGAACTCAATAGTGGACAGTTCCTGAAACTTTTCAGAGCTGAGTATCTTGTGGATGCAAAAGGTATGAATGTAATCCGCGGGAAGCCTATTCGTGCATATCGGATCGAAGATGCAGGTAATGAAATGCTGGAGTCAGGAAGATGAGTCGAGAGACAGAACAGAAGCTGACACGTCAGAATTTCATTTCGGATCAGGATGTTCGCTGGTGCCCGGGGTGTGGTGATTACTCTATCTTAGCACAGACCCAGAAGAGTTTGCCGGATCTGGGAATTCCCAGGGAAAACTTCGTTTTTATCTCCGGTATCGGTTGCTCAAGTCGTTTTCCGTACTACATGAATACATACGGTTTTCATACCATCCATGGACGGGCACCGACCATTGCTTCCGGCGTGAAGCTGGCGCGGCCTGACCTCTCCGTTTGGGTTGTCACGGGTGATGGAGATGCTCTCAGCATAGGCGGTAACCATTTTATCCATGTCTTGCGCCGGAACATTGACCTGAATATCGTCCTCTTTAATAACCGCATCTATGGATTGACAAAAGGACAATATTCTCCTACGTCTGAACTGGGGAAAGTAACCAAGTCCACGCCCTTTGGCTCACTGGACACACCGTTTAATCCTCCTGCAGTGGCGCTGGGAGCTCAGGCCTCATTTGTGGCCCGGTCTATTGACCGCTATCCGAGTCACATGCAAAAGATGCTGGGACGAGCCCATGGGCATAAGGGAGCGTCGTTTCTGGAGGTGTACCAGAACTGTCTCATTTTCAACGACGGCGCCTTCAGGCTCCTGACTGACAAGGATACGAAAGATGACAACGTACTGGAGTTGGATAACGGAAAACCGATGATTTTTGGTAAGGAGAAAAATAAGGGTATTAGACTGGACGGATTCAAACCGGAGGTAGTGACAATTGATGGTGACTACTCAGTGGATGATATTCTGATTCATGATGAGACCGATAAAAATATCGCTGACGTTTTAACAAATTTTACTTATGATGCTGATTTTCCTACGCCAATAGGCGTGCTGTACGTGACAGATCGTTCTACGTACGAGGATAGACTCGATGAGCAAATCAAAGCTGCCAGGGAGCAGTTGGGGGAAGGCGACTTGGAGGCGCTCATCGGAGGAGCAGACACATGGGAAGTCGAATAACCTGATGTACCGGAGCTTATCCTGATTGGAGGTGATGATGGAGTTCCAGCTTAACGAGAAAATGCTTCAGGATGCTGTAGTGGAGTTGATCCGGCGTGCATCAACCCGGTTACCATCAGATGTAATTACAGCTATGGAAATGGGTCGTGACAGTGAGGAGGAAGGGAGTCCAGCTCAGTCGGTTCTTAAGCTCATGCTGGAAAATGTCCAGATGGCTCGGGAGGATGAAACTCCCATCTGCCAGGATACGGGAACAAACATCTACTACGTTACAATTCCGGAGGGTGTTTCACTTCGGAAAGTAGAACGGGCTATTATTGAAGCTACAAAAACGGCTACCGAAAAGGCTTATCTGCGCCCCAACATGGTCGATTCGATAACAGGTATGAACACCGGTGACAATACTGGGGTCATGTCACCCTACATTCATTTCGAAGAATGGGATGAGCCGAAAATTAGAATTCAACTGGCTCTGAAGGGTGGAGGCAGTGAAAATGTATCGGCCCAGTACAAACTACCCGACAACAGGTTTAAAGCGGGTCGTGATCTGGATGGTGTCTATAAATGTGTGATTGATGCCGTCAATGAGGCTCAAGGGTTGGGATGTGCTCCCGGCATGATCGGTTTAGGTATTGGAGGTGATCGAGCAACCGGGATGATTATAGCCAAGAAACAGATCTTCCGGAAAATTGACGATACAAATCCTGATCCTGTGCTGGCGAAACTCGAGGAAAGGCTCTACGATGATCTGAATAAACTGGGGATTGGCCCTATGGGATTTGGAGGTAACACTACCGTACTTGGGGTAAAGGTTGGTGCTGCTCACCGACTGCCGGCATCATTTTTTGTTTCTATTGCCTACATGTGCTGGGCAGATCGCCATGCTGCCATGAATATCAGTGAAGAGGAAGTAAGCTATGATTAAGCTTAAGCTTCCTGTCAGCGAAGAAGAAGTACGTAAACTGAAGATGGGCGATGAAGTCAGCCTGAATGGAATCATGGTTCTTGGGCGCGATAACGCCCACTCTTGGATGCATAAAGAGAAGCCGGACGAGATTCGAGACATTCTGAAAGGTACAGTGATTTATCATTGCGGACCGGTGGTGAAGAAAGTGGATGATGAATGGATCTTTGTCGCAGCAGGTCCAACGACATCAATCCGTGAAGAACCGTATCAGGGAGATGTACTCAAGGAATATGGTCTACGTGGTGTGATCGGCAAAGGGGGGATGGGAGAAAAAACATTGGCTGCGCTGAAAGAACACGGTGCCGTCTATTTACATGCCATAGGAGGTACTGCCGCTCTTTTAGCGAAGTCCGTCGTGAAAGTCCATGATGTGCTGAAACTGGAGGAGTTTGGTATCCCGGAAGCGATGTGGGTGATTGAAGTAAAAGATTTTCCTACAGTGGTAACGATGGACAGTCATGGACAATCCCTCCATACTGAAATAAAAAGTAAATCAAACATCGTTGCTGATAAGTTGATCAGTGGTTGAAAGTTTATTTATAGAAGGCTTTGAAAAACCTGATACACAAATTAAAAAGTTTAAAATTCGTCTGCTTTTCGTTGGAAAACTTGTCCATAATACCATTATTGACTGCATTTCCCCGCCTGAATGGCCCGTCCGAACGGCAGGGCCGGGCGGGCAAAGTCGGGCAGGCCGTCTTAATCAGCCAAATTTTAACTCTATTTTCTTCACGCACAGGGTTTTACAAAGCCTTCTTATAGTTATTCAACCCTCTCTCAGATTTTTATTGAAACGCTTTACTTAAATTACAGTATACTGATTCAGGAGTAATCTGAACGGCAGCAGAATGAAATACGCAATAAAAAGAAGGTGGACTACATGGCCCCGGTTGATCGGACTCATGCTTATGGGTCTGCTGATTTCTATTATTGTTGCGAGTGTGTACATCTTAATCCTTTCCAATGACCTGCCGCCGCTGGAGAAGCTGGAGAACTTTGATCCGGACCTTGTAACCCGTGTTTACTCAGCTGACGGGGTTATGTTGAAGGAGCTTTTCACACAGCGCCGTATTTTTGTCCCGCTTGAGAAGATGCGAAGCTTTGACCCTTATACCGGACGATATTACAGCGATCTGGTAAACGCAGTAATCGCCTCAGAAGATCACAGATTTCACGATCATTGGGGGATTTCCTCGCGGGACTTCCTGAGAGCAGTGGTAGTAAACCTCGCAGCCATGCGCTACAAACAAGGTTTCAGCTCTCTTTCACAACAGCTTGCCCGGAATCTCTACGACCGTATTGGTTTTACAAAGACCATCAGCCGGAAGGTGAAGGAAATCCTTACAGCTGTCCAGATGGAAAAGAGGTATACAAAGGAGGAAATTCTGGAGATGTATCTCAACTCCATTTACTTTGGGCACGGTACTTACGGTGCTCAGGCAGCATCGAAGAGATATTTCGCTAAGGATGTCTGGGATCTAACCTTGGATGAGTGCGCTCTGCTTGTAGGTTTGCTCCCCTTGCCGGAACACTATACACCAGTAAGAAATCCGGAGAAAGCCCTCCGGCGCCGGAATACGGTACTACGGTTGATGTTGGAACAGGGTAAGATATCCAGGAAGAGGTATGACGATGCCAAGTCAGCGCCTCTGAACGTTGTGGATCAGGCGGACGATAGAGGTATCGCTCCGTACTTCACGGAGCATATCCGCCGGCAACTGGAACTGATGTCTGATTCCCTGGATATAGACATCTACCGGGATGGATTGACGGTCTATACCACGCTGGACACCAGAGTGCAGAAAGCGGCGGAAGAAGCCATGCTCAATACCGTCCGGGTTAACCAGGAGAAGCTCAACGAGTACCTCTATGAAGAACAAGATCTCTTCGAAGATCTGGCTTGGTTGGGTATTCATCCGGAAGACTCAGTCAAGTTGATGTTGGCAGGTGAACATCAACTCTATGAAGAGCTGCGCAAGAAACTACTGGTTCAGGGGAGTCTGGTGGCAATTGATCCATCAACAGGTTACATTAAAGCCATGGTTGGAGGTCGACCGGATTATCATGATGACTTTAATCGGGCAACTCAAGCAAAACGGCAGCCCGGTTCAGTATTCAAACCTTTTCTGTATACAGCTGCCATCGATAATGGCTATCCTGTCACCAAGAAATTGATAAACCAGCCTGTGGTACTGAATGTAATGAACTCCGAAGGTGAGTGGATTAGGTGGAGCCCAAGGAATGATGATCGCTCAGTTGGAGGCCGCGTGACACTGAGAGACGGACTGACCCGTTCTCTGAACCTGATTTCCGTCAGGCTGGTGCAGGAACTTGTACCGCCCCGGGAGGTGGTGGATATGGCCAAACGGATGCACATCTCTACACCATTGCGAGCTGTGGATGCCATAGCCCTTGGAACCTCAGAGGTTTATCCGATTGATATTGTTTCAGCCTATGCTACCTTTGCCAATGGAGGTATCTATTGCCAACCCATGTCCATTACCCGTATCGAAGATCGCTATGGCATCACCTTGGCTCAGTTCTTCCCTAAGCGTGAGGAGGTATTGAGTGAAGAGACAGCATTTATGATGACCAGTCTTCTTCAGTCTGTCATTAAGAAGGGGACAGGCCGGCGAGTGGGCTGGTGGAAGGGGGGCTTCAACCGTCCGGCTGGTGGTAAGACAGGCACCACACAAAACTGGACTGATGCCTGGTTCATCGGCTTTACACCCCAATTAGCGGCTGGCGTTTGGATGGGAGTGGATGGTCCTCCGCAAATATCACTTGGAGACGGCCAGATGGGAAATGTGGCAGCCCTTCCGGCGTGGACAGAATTTATGCAGGCTGCATATGATACTCTGAGATGGCCTTATGCTGATTTTAAGAAGCCGGATGGAATCGTGCAGTTAGGTATCTGTCAGGTGACAAAAAAACTGGCCACACCAAACTGTCCGGTGGAAAAAGAATATTTTATAGAGAAATATTCCCCATCAGAAGTATGTCAACTTCATGGGGGAACAAACTCAAGCGGATCGAGACGTCGCTCGGATTACGATTAATGGAACAGCGGTGGCGGTTCTGTCCGTTCTTCAGTTATACTGATTAGCGATTCAAATTCTACGGCAGCTTTTTGTACTTCAGCTTCATCCCGACCAAAGCAGACTGCCAACGGTTCACCGACACTCACAGAATCGCCAATCTTTCGGAGGAATCGGATACCTCCTGTAGGCTCGAGCGATCGTCTGTTTTTGTTATTACGGATCGTGAGACTGTTCACCAGTTCTCCAACGGCTACCATTTCCATGGAAGCGATGAATCCTTCCTGGTCTGAGAGAACTTCGGCTTTGAATGCTGGAGCTGGGTAGCTGTCCGGATTTTCCACTGCTGATGTATCTCCGCCTTGGGCGGCGACCAGCTCTACAAACTTTTCCATCGCATTTCCGTTATTTATCAATTGAGTCTGTATCTCTATGGCTTCCTCGTCTGAACCGGCTTTCCCCGATTGGATCAACAGTCTGGCCCCCAGTTTCAGAACAACTTTCTTCAGATCGTCAGGTCCTTCACCCCGAAGACAGGAAAGTGCTTCAGTTACTTCATTCCATAGCCCTGCTTCTTGTCCTAATGGCTGGCTCATGTCGCTGTGGACAATATCCACATGAATACCGAACTGTTCTCCAATCCGCTTCAATTCACTTCCCAATGAGGCGGCCTCTTCCAACGTCTTCATAAAGGCACCGCTGCCCACTTTCACGTCCATCACCAGACCCTGAATCCCTTCAGCGATCTTCTTACTCATAATGCTGCCGCAGATGAGAGGGATGGAATTGACCGTGCCGGTCTTGTCCCGGAGGTCATACATTTTCTGGTCAGCCGGACAGACCTCTTTCGTCTGCCCACTCATGACAATACCCACAGTCTCTACTGTCTGCTGGAACTCAGCCATGGAGAGGTCGTCCCGGTAGCCGGGGATGGACTCCAACTTGTCCAGTGTTCCGCCGGTGTGTCCCAGGCTTCGTCCGGCAATCATGGGGATGATGAGACTGGCTGACGCCATGAGTGGCCCAACCACAAGGGAAACCTTATCTCCGATACCACCTGTGCTGTGCTTGTCGGCTACGAAACTCCCCAAGTGAGAAAAATCGAAAGTCTTGCCGGATGCCAACATCGCTTTTACGACCTGATCCGTTTCTTCATGTGTTAATCCCTCATCGTAGACAGTCTTCAGCCACGAGGTCATGCGTCGGTCAGAGATGCAATCCTTGGTATAGAGATGAATGAAGGGAGCGATCTTTTTCAGGGGCAGTTTCACTTTTGAGGGGTTTCCTGGGATTTGTTTTTATTCTTGCCTGTTCTTCCTGTAAACGGGATGAATAGTCCCTTCCTTCCAGTAGCCTTTATTGTCAGGATAATACCTACCGACCCTAAAATGATATTCGGTCCCCACATGGCAGAAACAGGTGACAAAAGGAGGCGGTCTGCGAATTCTTCTCCAGCGATGAGGAATACCCAGTAGAGAAGAAAAAAACCGAAGCTGAAGGTGATAGCTGTAACAAACCCCTTTTTCTGGGTTATCATGCCGAGTGGAGCACCTATTAGAACGAACACGATACATGCCACAGGAAGAGAGAACTTCTTGTGAATCTCGACAGAATACCGGTTAATGCTCTTTTTATAAGCTTGTATTAGACTATAGTCTCCTTTCACCCGTTGGGACAGGTTCCTTAAGCGTCTGACTTGAGACCGCTGCTCTTTATCATTCAATTCGGTGTTGCTTTTGATTTCCTCCTGTTGTTTGGTGAGCAGTGCTGCCGCATCGGTATACGTAGCAGGAGGTTCAATCTCAGGGGCGGTGCTTTTGAAATGTTTGATAATTCTTTCCTTAGTCTTTTGAACCTTATCCTGATAGGAATTGATCTTTTCCTGCATCATTTCGACGGACATTTCGCGATCGGACTTTGGTTTAGTATCTCGCCGTTGGAGTTCCAGATCTTCCGCAGGAATATTTATATGGTGTTTCTTAAAAATGATGCGGCGGTAGTTCTCCATATTCTCTGAATCGAGTTCGTGGATTTCACCATTGTACAGCTTCAAGAGGATGGCGTCGCCCAAGGTGGCAAACGTCCCTTCGTCGGCACGGATGAAAGTCTGGGTCGGTTTCCGCTTCTTACTGAAGATACGGACATCCTGAAAGCGATCTCCTTTTTTCCCATCAACGATCAGGCTGTAGTCGGGCAGACCATCCACAAAGTATCCCGGCTCAATATTAATGTCCGGGCGCTTGCGATAAATATCGCGGGAGAGTTCTCTGGCTCTGTGGTTCATGTCAGGCAGCACGGCATTATTGAAATAGATGAGCGGTCCCGCCACCAGGATACTGAATGCCAATGCCGGCCAGAGCATGCTGAAGTAAGAGACTCCCGTGGCACGGAGGGCAGTGATCTCATTGTCTTCCGCCAGCCGCCCGAATGTCATGAGTGTAGCAATCAAGACTGCCATAGGTGCGGCGAGAGCGACAATCCATGCCGTGTTGAGAAAAAGGAATTCAAGAATTACTGAAATGGACAGTCCTTTACCGAGGAGCTTGTCCACAGCCCTGAGGAGGAAATTGGTAAAAAGTAAAAAGATCAGGATGAGTAGTGCAAAAAAGAAGGGAAGAAAATGGCCTTTTAGTATGTATCGTGTAAGGGTTTGCATATCGCTTTTATTAAGTTCTTGACAGGAAGGTACGGAAAAACAGTATGAGATTACAACATACGTTCAACTTTAGTGTTTGGATGCAGTTTGAGATTATCAAGGCCCAAAAAGCTGAAATCCTCAAACGTCAACCCCTTTGGTTTGGGTGAGGGACGGGATTTGAACCCGCGGCCACCAGGGCCACAACCTGGAGCTCTAACCGACTGAGCTACCCCCACCATATTTTCACTTCGGGGACGGGATGATGGTTCAAAGAATACCCCTTCAACCGGACTCTAAATTTAACAATCGAATGAGGAATGGTGCTACTTTTTTGCAGGATTATATTCAGAATGTTGTTTGTACCTGATCTATTTACCAAAGCACAGATGAGTGGTAGAGTGCTCCGCAGTCCCCTTGGGAAAATCCGACCACCCCGACAAAAAACAAGAATACAATAATACGCTATAGCTTTATTAAGTAGAGGTCACCGCATACCTCTTCCAATTGCTTGCCGCGCACTTGATAGAGTCTGCTGCAAGGCGGCTAATCTTTCCAAGATTAATATCAAACCAAATGATGCAAGTAACATCACTACCTATATAAGAAAAGGGATGAACATTTTTGTCTTTTTCATGTAGACTCTATATTCCTCACTAAATCTTTCAAGATTTTCTTCCTCCTCGATCTTTCCGGTTAAGAATACGAAAACTACAAGAATGAGAAAAACAACTGTTGCAATATAAGAAGGACTCTTTAGAAATACTCCAATCCCCCCAAGAAGCAATGTACAATATAGAGGATGTCGAATATAGCGGTAGGCACCTATAGTGACAAGTTTTGTTGTATCCTCGAAATCATTCTTGGGGAATCCCGCAATACGAAGGAGTCGAAAACCATGGAATGCTAATGCAGCAGAACTTAATGGGAAAATCCATGAAATTATCTGACGCAAAGAAAATGGATTTTGAAACCAACTGCTAACATTAAGCAGAATAAGAATAAAAATACTTTCGAAAGCAAAGAAACGGGGGATACGATGTTGATGGGGTCTCTTTAGAGTGAAGATCAGTAGAAATACCGTAAGCAGAATGAATATCCCAAGTTGTATCATTAGAAATACTTCATGACTTGAAGGGTTGCATTTGTATCAGATCAAGTAAAGCTCTTCCTTTGAACTTAAGATTATCGATTCATGGTAATAAGTGCAATCTAAATCCGCTGTCTCAAAACACCTCCACCCACTCTAACACCCCTGTCCCCTGGATCAGGTAAGTAGTACAGGAAATGCTATATGAATTGATTTTATAAATCCCTAATTACGATATTGGAAGCGTGGTAACAACACAACAGACTGTAACTCCTGCAATTAGATTGTTTTACTTATTCACTAACATTTCTCACTTAGTAAAATAGTCAATAACATTAATAATAACAATAATAT